>CAZKMG010000101.1:0-11363 GCA_964553465.1 uncultured Bacteroidaceae bacterium | reverse complement strand
CCTTTCGAGGCGCCCTTTACCAGACAGGCGACATCGACGAATTCGATCTTTATTTTAATCAGCTTTTTATCTGGGATAATCATGAAAAGCGAATTGTTGGAGCCTACAGGGTAGGAAAAGGAAAAGAAATCATGAGAGAATATGGAATCAGGGGCTTTTATATTCAAAGTCTTTTCCGGATAAGCCATAAATTTTATCCAATCCTTGAGCAATCTCTCGAGTTAGGCAGGTCATTTATCGATGCAGAATACCAAAAAAAACCAATGCCGTTATTCCTGCTCTGGAAAGGAATACTTTATTTCCTGCTTAAACATCCTGAATACCGGTATCTTATTGGACCTGTTAGTATCAGCAACAGGTTTTCATATTTTTCAAAAGAGATGATCATTCGATTTATTATAGAAAATCATTATAACCACGAATTTGCAAAGTATATTAAACCGAGAAAAAGGTTTGTTCCGTCAGGTGCAGGTGATATTGATAAAGATATTTTAATGGAATCCTCATATGATCTTAACCGCTTTGATAAGTTTATTAAAGATGTTGATACATCTAATTATACGATGCCGGTCCTGCTGAAAAAATATCTGAAACAAAATGGAAAAATAATTGGTTTTAATATCGATCCAAAATTTAATAATGCTTTAGATGGATTACTGATCCTTGATCTGTTTGACGTCCCAATTGATACGATTGCGTCATTATCAAAAGAAATTAATGACGAAACCATCATGGAAAGGTTTACAGTTCAAGAAACCTCATCTATATAAGTCATCATATAAATATTGAAGAGTTCAGAGATTGCCTTTCCAATAATACTGTTTGCTCCACCCGATTTATGTTCAGGGAGCCCGATGCAAGTTATCCGGAGAAGAAACTACCAGGAATAATCCTGGCAGAATTTCTGATTTATAATTTGTACCGTCTTGAAACTTCAGTCCAATTAATTACATTCCAGAAAGCTTCAATATACTCAGGCCTTCTGTTCTGATACTTCAGATAATAAGCATGTTCCCAAACATCAAGGCCCAGGATTGGGAGACCTTTAATGTCAGTGATGTCCATTAATGGATTATCCTGATTTGGAGTCGAAGAGATCATTAATTCACCTTTTGGACTTTTTGTTAACCACGCCCATCCGGAGCCAAAACGAGTGGCTGCTGCAGCAGTAAATTTTTCTTTGAGTGAATCAAAAGTTCCAAAATACTTTTTAATTGCATCTGCCAATTCTCCGGTTGGAGTTCCTCCTCCACCCGGGGACATTATGGTCCAGAATAGATTGTGATTATAATAACCACCACCATTATTCCTTATGGCCGGACCTTTATCCGATATAGTTTCCAGAATCTTTTCTATTGAAAAGCCTGCCAGAGGAGTCCCAGCTACAGCATTATTCAGATTATTAGTATAAGCTGCATGATGTTTTGTGTAATGAATCTCCATAGTTCTGGCATCAATGTATGGTTCCAGTGCATCATATGCGTATGGAAGTTTTTGAAGTTCAAATGACATTTTATTACGAATTTTATTTGTTGTTTATATCAATTTCATTAATACAATAATAACAGATTCAAATCTCTTTTGTTTAATAAATCTTTAATAATTTTAAATCTGAACAAATCAGGGTGGTGGCATACTCAGTAAAATCAAAATTAATTGGGAGTTTAATCAACTAAGTGTTATACTACATGCGAAAATCTATATTTTTTATGAAAAAACAGCCATTCCGGGATTGCAGAGACCTGTTATATAATATTCTGTTTTTTAGTTGGATAACAATTATTTTAAATAAATTTAATCATCTTTTATCTAAGATGATTTTTAAGTGATCATGGAATAAGATGAATTGTATAAAATATATACCAAAATGTCCATAGGGTTTTTTAAGGTTCCGGTTCCTGAAAATGAAGCGGTATATACGTATGCACCAGGAACAACTGAAAGGATGAAATTAAAGGAAGCCATTGCCTCTGCCCGCAATCAGGTTATTGATATTCCAATGATTATCAATGGAAAAGAAGTTAGAACACATGATCAGGTTGCCATATATCCTCCTCATGATCTTAAACACTTATTGGGCTATTATCACAGGGGAGAAGCTCAACATATTCAGTCAGCTATTAAGTCGGCAATGGAAGCCAAAGAATTATGGGCAGGACTTAGGTGGGAGATACGTGCTTCGATTTTTTTGAAAGCTGCAGCACTTCTTGCAGGGAAGTATCGTTACAGGATGAATGCTGCAACGATGCTTGGGCAATCAAAAAATCCTTTCCAGGCAGAAATAGATTCGGCATGTGAATTAATTGACTTTTTCAGGTTTAACGTCAAATTTATGTCTGAGATATATTCTCAGCAACCACAATCTATCCAGAATGTTTGGAACAGGCAAGAAATGAGGCCGCTTGAGGGTTTTGTTTTTGCACTTACTCCCTTTAATTTCACGTCTATTGCCGGTAATCTACCTACTGCTCCAGCAATTATGGGTAACACAGTAGTGTGGAAACCCTCCAATTCACAGATATACTCAGCCCGTCTTATCATGGAGTTACTAATGGAAGCTGGTCTTCCTGATGGAGTTATTAACCTTGTTTTTGTTCCAGGGCAACTGGCAGGTCAGGTGATTTTTTCTCATCCCGATTTTGGAGGCATACATTTTACAGGGTCAACAGAAGTTTTTCAAAACATTTGGAAAACGATTGGAGAAAATATTCATACATATAAATCATATCCCCGGATTGTTGGAGAAACAGGAGGTAAAGATTTTGTAATGGTGCATTCCTCGGCAGATATAGATATTGTGATAACTGCGCTGGTAAGGGGAGCTTATGAATATCAGGGCCAGAAATGTTCAGCTGTGTCAAGGGCTTATATCCCAAAAAGCATTTGGCAGGAAATCCGAAAAAAACTTGAAATCACATTGAAAGAGATAAAAGCCGGACCACCTGAGAATTTCAGAAATTTTTTTAATGCGGTTATTGATGAAACCTCATTTGATAAACTGGTAAGTTTTATTGAACAGGCAAAAAAGGATAAGGAAGTCGAAGTTATTTTTGGAGGAGGGCACGATAAATCAGTGGGATATTTTATTGAGCCGACAATTATCCTTAGCTCGGACCCGGCTTATGTAACAATGAAAGAAGAACTTTTTGGTCCGATCCTTACCATATTTGTATATGAGGACAGCTCATTCATGGAAACGCTTAAAATAATAAATGATACTTCTATTTATGCTTTGACCGGATCCATTTTTGCCCAGGACAGATTTGCCATAGAAATTGCACTTAAAGAACTTAGAAATGCTGCAGGGAACTTTTATATAAATGATAAACCTACAGGTGCAGTTGTTGGACAACAACCCTTTGGTGGAGCAAGGAGATCAGGAACAAATGATAAGGCTGGGTCAGCCTTAAATCTATACCGCTGGGTTTCTTCGCGTATTATTAAAGAAAATTTCCAACCACCCAGAGATTATAAATATTTATTCATGCAGGACGAATAATTATTTTATACTCTTCTACAGATAGTTAATTCACCAATATCCCTTGTAATTTTAATATGCTGTTTTTTTGCTGATATTGAAAAATCAGATACACAATTTCTGCAGTACATCTTCTATCTTTGAGAGCTGTTAATAAATTCAATATCAACATGGTTGATCCGAGTGGCTTTTTTTATATCTTAACATCGGAAAATTCTAAAAGATGATACTTAAAATCTACAGAAAATTAGTACATATTTTACAAAATAAATATCTTTTGACTCTGGCACTGTTTTCACTGTGGATTATATTTTTTGATAGTAATAACCTTATAGTCCGGTCCGGAATGATTCGGGAGGAAAAGCAGCTCAGGCAGGATTGCAGATATTATGAGAATAGAATTGTTTCAGATTCAATCAAACTGGAGGAATTAAAAAGCAGTCCTGAGATGCTTGAAAAATATGCCAGGGAACAATACCTCATGAAAAAAGATAATGAGGAAATTTTTATTATTGTGGAGAAATAGAGAATCTGTCCATTTTTCGAAATATTCCAAGCAATACTTTCGGATCTTCATAATTAATTTCTTTATGCCCCATTTTTTTTAAAAGAGTTCCGGCACATTGCTTTACCGGTAAATCAGGGTATTCATTCTTTGCATAATTTAAATATTTCAGAATTCTGAACATGTTGAAAAACCTGAAGAACCTTTTTCTGAAAGATTCATAACCTAAAGAATTTCTTTTTATCTCATCAATTATATTCGCAAAATCGAGAATGTTCAGGTAATCTCCGAGAATGTTAATCTTTCCATAAGGATTTGATTTTTTATTTATAAGTGCTTTTGAATACAGTAATGGTAAAATTTCAAAGAAATTTTTTAATAGCTCAAAAGAGTTTGGACTAAAGCTTACAAATTCTTTTTTACTATTGGTGAAATCCATGATCGCAGCACCTGTTCCAAAAGGAACTCGGGAAGAGGGTCGGGGTGAAGGGATAACACGGGTAGAGTTTAATTCAGTGAATAATCCCAGATCAAAAAATTTCTGGAGGAAGTAGAAATCCTCACCTGCTTTTTTGGTATTCATTCCACCCTGCAGACAGTAGCTTCGGGCTCTAACTGCAAATGCGGATCCTAAAGTGTAGAATGCATTTGGGAAACCAGTATATCGAATGCTGTATAAGTAATATCTCAGATGCAACTCATACAATGTAATACCAAGGTAAACGAGGGGAGGGTATATATTTCCTTCCAAAGGATGTTCAAAATATACTGTACATCCATCTGCTTCTGGATTCAGAGCAAAATGTGATTCTATTTTTACAAAATAATTGGTATCACAGATAGTATCCCCATCAAAGGAAATTATTATCCCATCTTTCTGCTCGGCTTTAATAAACCTACGGATTGCTTCATCCATAGCAATTTTTCTGGCGTACCCCACACCTGCAAATTTTACAGGTACTCCGGGTAAAATAATACAATAAAAACTAATCCAGGGCGAAGAATTTGAATGAATCCAATTTTCTACCCTGCTTAATATTTCCTTACAGAGATCAATATTTACTGTTGATTCATTCTCCGGCCAGTTAATGGCAATAATTACTTCAACAGCTGCCTTTGGTGGAGTGCATATAGATAGTGAATCCAGAGACTCAATCAGACTTGTTTCGAGGTAAGCTGGTATTGTAACAATATATTTTAGTCCTTTTGATGGCTTGTTATTGATGAAGGGATTTCCCCTGGCATGTTTTTCCAGATATGTATCTGCATATTTCAACCGGACTATTTTTTCATGGATTTTTCTTTTAGGTATTTCTCATTTAATCCATAAAGAACATCTGATGTCAGATCAAGATTACTATCAGTATAAAGGATATTTCCGCCAAAACCATAACTCAGGATATATTGAATTCCTTTACCCTGGACATAGCCATTAAGGTATTCCGTAATATATTCCACAATCATCCGGTTCGCATTGACTCCTTCCTGTTGGAGCTGATTCATGTAACTACTCTGAAGGTTCTCCAGATCCTGACGCTGCTTATTTAGTTGCTGATCGATTTGGTCTCTTTGAATCTGGGTAACAATGGCCGTCGGATCACTCAAACGCTTTTGTGCCTCATTCACGTTATTTTCAAAGGATTTGTATCTCAAAGCAAAATTGGATTCAAGATCCTTTTGTTTTTTAGCCAAACCAGCCTGAATATCCTTATACATCTCCATTTTGGACATGAGAGTGTCAATATTAACATATAATACTGAACTTGAAGCTGAGTCTTCAACTTTAATACCTTTCATGGGATGAGCATCAGGATGTTGGAAATGCAGAAAATATAAGATACCTACTGCAACAAAAAGTATAGCTATAAGAATAAGGTTTAAATACTTCATTTTATTCATGGTTAATGAGAATTTTTGCAAAGATAGCTTTTGGCAGGAAACAATAAAAATAATACTTTGAATTACACAACATTAATTATATAAAATAAGGATTCCTCAGATGTAATTAATCAATAAATTTTAAATAGTGGAGGAACTATAGTGAAAATCAATTTTATTTTACGCTTTCCCGTTATCTGATTTCTAGAACTCGGGACAGGGAACCATATGTCGTTTCTTTTTGACCCGGGTTGATTTAAAATTGTAAACAAGAGATATTTCGTGTGCACCACCAGTTGAAGAAAGGAGTTTGGAAATGGTGAAATCATAGGAATATCCGATACTAAAATTTTCAATTTTATAACCTGCAAGGAAAGCGACTGCATCTCCCACTTTTTCCTGTCCTAAAAACGGAATACCTCTATACCATAAACCAAGGACGATTGGCTCTTTATACCAATATAGTCCTAGATCCATTTGACTATACTGGTCTTGTGTTTTAAAAAGAAAAGCAATAGAGAGAGATTCATCGATAGGATTCAGCAACCTGCCTTTTCTATAAACCTGCGTTCCACCGAATATAGAGACTTTTAAAGGAACAGTTGTTTCTGTATCATACAAAGAGTTTTCCGGTTTAAGCATATGATCCACTGTTAACCCAAACCAGTGTTTGTCACTGTAGACCAGTATCGAGGAAGCAAAGTCAACATCCCCTTTACTATTCAAAGTTGGCTGTTCAATGGTAGGAGTAGTGCCAGAGGGAGATATTTGGTCGTTCCAGATAAGTTTATCAAAGTTCAGACCGGTTTGCATAAATAAAAAATGTATACCTGGCCGGACATGCCACCAGTTATTAATTTTAATATCATATGAATACTGAATTCCAAAATCTGTAGTACTTAACTCACCTGATCCTGCGAGATCCCTTAAAAAAAGAAATCCAACTCCTGAGTTAAAATTGGAAAAGAAATGATCATAAGAAAATGAATATGAAACAAAAGCTCCTGGCAACTCTGGCCATTGATTCCTGTAACTCAGCGCAACACGGTCTTGTTGAACAGCGCCTGCAAAAGATGGTGCGAGGTATAATTTATTTGCGTAAAATTGGGTAAACTGGACATCTTGTCCTTTTAACAAGAGGGAAGTAAATAAGAAGACCAGAAATGTATAAATATGTTTCTTCACAGTGTCTTCAGTTAGAGTCAATTGTTCAACTTAATTTAAAATGATATACAAAATATTGAAAATAAGTTGATTCACACATAATTATTAAAAATTTTCAATACAGATCATTAAATTATATTATAAAATTAAACGGATTTACTGAATAATAGTTTCATTTAGGGATATTAATTACAGAAAGCGCTATTATTATTTGAATAAGCCGCTCTAAATCCTGATAAATAAATATAAAAACAGGAGTATAATTATATTTAATACCCCTGCTTTAGAAGAGAATTAATATTAGTGCAATAGTGTTACATCGCCTGCTTCAACAAAGTTCTTACCGTTTGTATACTTCCCTTTTACTTTCCATACATAAACACCTTGTTTAGCCATCTGTCCGTTAATATATCCATCCCATCCAATCAGGACTTCATTACTCTGGAATACTTGTACTCCCCACCTGGTGTAGATGTAGAGATGGTACTCCAGCACCTGGTCAATGATACCTGGGAAAAATACACTATTGTTGGAAGCTGGATCTGCTTGACTGTATGCACCTCCGGATGGACCATTCGGATTTGGTCTGAACACTGTCGGGAAGGTTAACCTCCCAGCGGGTCTTACCAATACAGCATCTTCAACAAACAAGGTGTCTCGGCAATTTTGGTTCCATCCAATAAGTGTTACATCTTTCCAGCCTTCATTATGATAAATATGAGCAGGTTCAAATTCAGTTGAAGTATTATCTGGTGCATAATCCCCGGTCCCCTCATCTATATCTCCGAAGTTCCAGGAGTAATTTGTTGCATAACCTGATAAGTTAAAGAACTTAACCGGTTTATCATTAACATATACTGAATCCGGGAAGTTGCTAAAGTTCAGTTTTGGTGTTGCATAAACTTCAACAGTAGTTTTGAAGGTAGATGATCCACCTGGGCCGAATACATTGAGGGTTACTGAATAGGTCCCTGGATCGAAATAAGTATAACTTGGATTTTCCTTGGTGGAAATACTTCCGTCTCCAAAATCCCAGATATATGAAGTTTCATACAATGATGTATTGACAAATTGTATTTCAAGTGGAGTACAACCATTTGCCGGTTGATTAAAGGAAGCAACTGGAGGGATAGGGTTAATAACAATTGTTTGAGCCACACTATCAGTACAAGTACCAGCTGATACTGTCTGAACAATTTTGTACGTTCCGGCAGTTGCATAAGTATGGCTCGGTGATGGCTGGTTAGAGGTGTTCCCGTCTCCAAAATTATATTCATATGTCCACGGACCCGCTGTCACCAGGTTAGTAATATTTACCGTAGCATTTGGATACGTTTGAATTATAGGTGCTACGGAGAAGTTAGGTTGCGGTATTGGATATACTGTTACCATTTGGTTTGATGATGCCTTACAACCATAGAATGATGTTGTTGTCAGTGTAACTGTATAATTCTGAATTGAACTTGTTAGGTTAACGTATTCATGAAGCACCACATAACCTGCTGATTGTTGCTGACCGTCACCAAAGTCCCAACCATAGTTTGCTGCTCCGGGTTGTGTGATCATAGTAACTAAGAGTGGCTGGCACCCACTATCCGGATCTACGGTAAATACCGGATCAACTTTTGGGTAGATTGTGATATACTGGTTGGAGGTGTCTCTACATCCATTTGCAGATTGCGCAATCAGTTTCACATTATAGAATTTGACTAATCCGGAAGGATCAATATTTTCAAATCCATGGGTAGCATCAACCGTATTATCTGTTGGTCCGCCATCATCAAAATCCCAGACGTAACTAACTGCCCTTGTGGAATTATTTGTAAAATTAACCACGAGGTAACCACAGGAAGGAACCGCATCAGAAGTGAACTGTGAGTTCGGGCGATCATTATCGATTGCAGCGATGGCTGATCCTTTACATCCTTTGCTATCAGTAACGGTATACGTCAGGTTATAAACGCCATTAATCATTGTTTGAAAGACCGGTTGCTGAATATTAAACGCATTAAGCGGAGTCACATCCCCGGTCCAGCTATGAGTTGAATAAATGCCAGATCCACCCGAAGGATTACCATTAAGCTGCATGCTTACACCACCACATACGATTGGGAAGCTGCCACTGCCGGTAATGTTGGGAACCGGATTTGCATTTACAGTCAGAATTGCAGCTGCAGACTGAACAGCAATACATGTGCTTCCAGCGCTCAACCGGTATTGATTATTATTAAAGCTTACCGGTGCATTTGATATTGTAAGTGTTGTGGTCGTTGAACCTGAATAATTGGCATCGTCAGTCAAATTATTCCAAGTCCCACCGCCGTTGGTTGAAACTTGCCATACGTATGAAAGGCTCGGACCACTGGCACCTGAAATTAAGCTTATATTGCCGTTTTCACAAATCTCAGCGCTTATTGGTTGAATAGTGATCACAGGATTCTGGTTTACAAAAAGTAAAGCAGAACTGGAGAATACAGCGGGCAAACAAGTACCACTTACTCTTGCCCGGTACCTGAACCCATTTATATTTGTTTCAGCATCAGTTATTTGTAACTGACTGGTGGTTGTGCCATTATAAGTTGTATCATCCGTAAGAGAACTGTACGGACCACCTGAACTGACTTCCCATTGATACATGAGGCTTGTACCCTGGGCTGAAACGTCAAATGTAGCTCCATTACCTTCACAAATAGTGGAGTCAATGGGATTTAAAGTAACTACAGGACTGGTATTTACGGTTAACATAACCTGATTCGTAACAACCGGCACTCCACAGCTTCCCTGGATAATTACCCTGTAACTCCAGCCACTCATAGTTCTCGGAACATTGAATATACTCATGGACTGGGTTTTAGTTCCGATATAGTTCCCAATATCATCCAGATCAGAGAATCCGCTACCCGAATCTTCCTGCCAGATGTATGTCAGGTTTGCACCCTGAGCACCTACAGTGAAACTGGCATTGGCAAATTCACAGATCGTACTTGCTGATGGCTGGGTTATTATCTCAGGTGGATTGCTTACCCTCAGTATTGCAAAGGACGAAGTTCTTACCGGACTGCAAATACCGGTGATAACAACCCTGTATTGATAATTATTAAATCTCCTGACAGGGTTATGTACCGTAAGTAAAGAACTACCGGTCCCGGAATAAATTAATGCTGTATCTGATATATCTCTGAAGCCAAAGCCATCAAGCATATTAACCTGCCACTGATAATTTAGAGAAGATCCTGAAGCAACAACCTTAAAGGTTATAGGCTGGGATTCGCATACACTGGTGTCAGTAGGGTTGGTTAAAATTCTAGGCATGGTGTTTACAACAAGTGTGGCCTCACCTGATTCAATTGTAGGGCTGCATGTACCTGTAATCTCAGCTTTATACCTGTAGTTAGTCATGGTTGAGTCAACAGTAACTACGTTTAGGGTTGGGGTCGAAGTACCAAGATAATTGCCACCATCCATAATATCTGACCAAATGGAACCATTAAATACTTTCCATTGATAAGAAGGATTCGTTGTAACCCCTGCATTAACTTTGAAGTTGATATTCGCCCCCTCACATACTGTAGTATCTCTCGGTGAACTGGTTACCTCTGGCTTTTCATTTATGGCCAGCGTCGCTATATTGGAAGTAACTGATGGACTGCATGTACCAGAAATAATTACCCTGTATTTATTCCCGTTCATTGAAGTAACTCCGGTTAAAACTCTCAATGTATCTGTTGTATACCCGGAATGGTTTGCAATATTTGCTGCAGCATATCCTCCTCCCTGGTCAACTTCCCAGAGATAAGCAGGATTAGTAGTTACTCCGGCATTTACAGCGAATAGAGTAGAGGCATCTTCACAAATTACTGCACTTACAGGTTGGATAATAATCTCAGGTTTTTCACGGACAATAAGAGTTGCTTCAAGTGATGTATCACTTGGAGAACATATTCCACTAATGATAGCCCGGTACCTGTAATTATTCATGGAGGAGATAATCCCGTTCACAATGAGTGAGTCGGTAGTTGAACCGTTATATTTTGTTCCAATCGCATTTGACCAGGTTGAACCGTTGAATACCTGCCATTTGTAAACAGGGTTTGTGGCGAGTACATCGACTTTGAATCCTATAGTATCTCCTTCGCAGGCTGTTATACTTATCGGATCGCTTATAACCTGTGGACGCTTGTTTACGATAAGAGTAGCAATGTCGGAAACTTTGTCCGGTGCACAATCTCCATGAATGGTTACCCTGTATTGATATCCATCCATTGAGACTGGAACATTTGTTAGATTTATTGTCGCAGTGGTTGAATTGGTATATACGCCTCCACTGGCTACTGACCA
>CAZKMG010000100.1:0-11414 GCA_964553465.1 uncultured Bacteroidaceae bacterium | reverse complement strand
AGGGCCTATCATACAATACCGCCAAAAGGACCTGTGCCAGATTCAACGGCACTTAAGATGGTGCATGGATATTATGCCTGTGTAAGCTTTACGGATGCCCAGGTAGGCAGAATCCTGGATGAACTGGATCGCCTGGGGCTGGCTGAAAATACGGTTGTCATCCTTTGGGGTGACCATGGCTGGCACCTGGGTGAGCACGGGCTATGGTGTAAACACTGCAATTTCGAAAAAGTACTGCATACACCACTCATTGTCAGGGCTCCAGGATATAAGAAAGGTGTGGTCGCCGACCAGCTGGTCGAGTATGTGGACATATTCCCCACACTTTGTGATCTGACCCATACCACAAAGCCATTCCAGCTCCAGGGAAACAGCCTGGAACCCTTGCTGAATGGTGATAAACCGGCCTGGAAAGATGCTGTGTTCGCCAGGTGGATCAGGGGTGAAACAATGGTTACCAGGACACATGTTTACACGGAGTGGTTCGATGATAAAACCCAGAAAACAACCTCCCGTATGCTATATGATCATACTAACGATCCTGACGAGAACGTGAATATCTCGGAGCGGCTGGAAAATAGCAAACTGGTGGAGGAGATGCATGAGAGGCTGATACAGCACATAGTCGGACGTGATAATTTGGTTATACCATAGGATGAACGAATTCTATTAACCCGTATCTACACTATTATCGTTATAAGGTGTGAAGTGTCTCTATGGTCAATGATTATAATTATAAGGGGGGAAGTTATATTCCAATGTCTTTCTCTATCATCTCAAGCCAAATGCCCCTTAATTTATATCGTTTGTATAAAGCATTATTCTATTGAATATCATTATTTATGAATGTTTAAACTACTATATTTAAGGTGTAAAGATTAATTAATTTATGTTCTGATAAGGGGGGAATTAAAAAGTTAGGCAATGGATTAATAAAATACCCTTCCAGATGATTATCTAAAAGGGTATTGTTATTCAAAATAATTTCTTTTACATTTCCACCATAATAATTCAGCTATCTGAAGGAAGGTCTTTACGATTTTGGTTAAGATAATTCGAAAATTCACTACCCACTATTTGAAGTTATGGTGGAAGTTGTTGTGTAATAGGTCATAACCGAACTGGGGTCTTGTCCCCCGCAGTGCTAATACCAACTCCCAGTAATGAAAACTAAAAACAGCTTACCATTACCCTTCTGATTCTTTCCTTTGTCCTGAATTTACGCCGGATCTTTCACCTGATCGCCTGGATATTTTTTTCCCAACCTTTCTTCTGATCCATGATGATTCATTTTACGGCTTAAAAATTAGTGAAATCACGACTTAATTCATAAATTTATTTTGTCCAACTTACGAAGCATTTATACAACCAAATAACTTAATCAAAATGGCATCTTTAAAAAAAATCAATCGTCGTAAATTCCTGGGATCAGCTGCAGCTGCTTCCCTTTCTTTTACAATCGTGCCGCGGCATGTCCTTGGCGGAGGAGGCTTTGTGGCTCCGTCTGATAAGCTTACCATTGGCTACATCGGTTGCGGGACCCAGGGTCTGAGGGAAATGGCAAATCTCATTACCAACCCACAGATCCAGATCGTGGCTGTTTGTGATCCGAATAAATTCACCACCGACTATGTCGACTGGAATCCTAACAGCATCAAGAACAGCATGCGTAAGGTCCTGAATGAACCTTCATGGGGAGAGGGACTGGCAGGGATACCAGGTGGAAGGGATGTAGGCTATGAACTTGTACAAAAATATTACGGCAAAAACATGACCTCAGGAACGTTTAAGGGCTGTTCATCGTATGTCGATTTTCGTGAACTTCTGGAGAAAGAAAAAGACATCAGCGCCATCAAGATAATGACGCCGGATCATCTTCATGCCACTGTCGCTATTGCTTCAATGAAAAAAGGAAAGCATGTAGTTACACACAAACCCATCGCCAACCGTATCCATGAAGCAAAGCTGACCATTGAGACAGCGCGGAAAACAGGATTGAGCACTCATCTGCTTGCCTGGAGCCAGCGGAGTGGGTACACTACCGTCAAGAAATGGATCGCAGGCGGCCTGATTGGTACACTGAAGGAGATCCATAACTGGTCGAACAGACCCGTATGGCCGCAATGGGATTCAAACCCAACCGATACACCCCTGGTGCCAAAGGATTTCAACTGGGACCTCTGGCTGGGACCTGTTCCCGACAGACCATACCATCCAAACTATACTCATGCGGTATTCCGCGGATGGTACGACTTTGGAGGAGGCAGCATCGCTGATATGGGACATTATAGCCTGTTCCCCCTCTTCCTCAGCCTTGGAGTAAACACTCCTGCACTAAGTGCCGAGGCCTACGGAACAACCACCTGCACAATAGTTAACGGCGTTTCGAAAGGTGTTACAAACGATGTCGGATTCCCTCTATCCTGCATCATCCGGTTTAAATTCGCTGCTCAACAAGAAATCCCGGCATTCGACCTTTACTGGTACGATGGAGGTATGAAACCGGTGGTGCCCGATGAACTTGCTTCAGAGGGTAAATCATTCACACCGGAAGGAATGATGTTTGTGGGTGACAGGGGGAAAATCCTGGCCGGATTCAGGGGTGAAAACCCGGTCCTGATCCCGGAAAGCAGGATGAAGGATATCCCGAAAGAGACACCTGGAGAAAGAAGACAGGGAGGCGATGAGGTCTGGATAGAATCTTTTAAAAACAATACACAATCGCCCGGAAGTTTTATTTATGCCGGTCCCGTTACGGAGACTATTCTCCTGGGGGCTGTGGCTTTGCAAGCCAGGAAAAAAGTTGAATACGATAGTGCAAACATGAAGATCACCAACATCCCCGAGGCAAATAAATTCCTCACCAGGGTTTACAGGCCGGGATGGGAACTTTAATAGATACAGGTGTTGTGTAGGTTACGGATTCAAATAAAAGTAAAAAAAGGCTGATCATTAATAAATTTTATAAATACTTATTATGAATAATATAACACGCAGGAATTTTTTTGAAAAATCTATGATGATTGGAGCTGCCGGTATGGTTGCTCCTTCAGTACTAAAAGGCGCCATGACTGCCCTGACCCCAAGGATGACCAAAGATGACATATCCCTTGCCCAATGGGCCCTGGTTGATGAATTACGGGCCGGTAAATGGAAAAACCTGGATTTCCCGGCTGTTGCCAGGAAGGACTTCGGCCTGAATGGAATTGAATTTGTGAATACATTCTTTGAATCGCCAACGGAGGGTTATCTCAGGCGGCTGAAAAAGAACGCTGCAGATAACGGGGTAAGCATGGTACTGATCATGGTCGATGATGAAGGGGATGGATGTGCCCCAACGAAAGAAGAAAGGCGCCAGTTTGATATCAATCACCGTAAATGGATTGATATTGCTCATTATTTAGGTTGCTGTGCCATTCGTACGAATTGCCGTGGCCCCAGAGACATAAGCAAGGAGGAGGCGTTAAAATATTCAGTTGAAACCTACACTATGCTCCTCGAATACGCTGTCCCTGCAAAGATAAGCGTTCTCATTGAGAACCACGGAGGCATTTCGAATGATGCAGACTGGATGGTTTCGCTGATGAAAGCAGTGGATAACTATTATTTCGGAGCTTATCCTGACTGGCGGTCACCTTCACCTGATTTTGATAACGTGGATTTCCTTGCTAAAATGCTCCCGTATTCCCAGGGTATGTCATACCGTAACCAGCCTACTGAAGAGTTGACTGCCAAGATGATCCGGCTTGCTAAAGATGGAGGTTACCGCGGTTGGTACGGGATAGAATCTGGAGGGAGGGAAGAGATTAAAAAAGGAATCGGCTTGTTAAAGAAGTACTTGTTTTCATAAGGAATATTCAGACCTGGTTCATTCATTCATGTTTTATTCTTTATTACCTGAAGTATTTAAAACTGGTATGATCCCCCAATGCTTAGAATTCCATTATATCCAAAACCAAGTTCTCCAAAGAATGCCAGCGATTTTCCAACTCTAATACCAAGAGCATTTAAATGCCATAAGAAAGAGTTCAAATTTGATGAGTTAGTCTCAAAAGAATATGCTATTCCAAAGCCAGAGTAAATTTGAATTAAAGGTTTAGATATATAGTGATAGCCAGCTTCAAGCCCTGTTGTAATATACCGGTATTTAATTGGTTCTGTTTGAGAATTAAATATAAAAGAAGCATCCTCTTTCAATTGCTCATAGGATACGATGGCCCCTATCATCCATTTATTCGCAATAGCATATTTATATTTAAAATAAAAGAGACCACTTGTTTTAATATTTTCTATTTCCAAAAATCCGAAAGAGAACAATGAAGCAAAGATACCTGCTGTAGAATTTGCAAGGTAGTTGGATGTAGTTGTGCCATAACCTGCTTCTATTTCATGAATTCCTTTTTCCTGTGCAAATAATGTGGAATTGCTAATCAGTATAATTGATACAATCCAGATGGAAACATATTTTAGATTCATGTCATTGCAGTATTAAGGTATGCATACTTAAATTTACATGACTTGACTATATATAAATGGCAGTCTGTGCAATAATTTAATTGCACAAACTTTGTTTCGAAATTAAAATTACTGCTTTTTTAATTAGGGTGGAGGATTTGTAACCGAAATTGTGAGTCAAACTTTTAGCAAAATGTCTTCATCTGAAAAAGCCGGGTGTCTTGACCACATATGACCGGTCAGATTAAATTTAACCCTTTTACTTCGATAACCTGTTATCCTGTCAAGTGTGATGCCGTGATGTCGTGACGGAGAGACGGAGTGACGGAGTGACGTCGTCCGTCGTTACCTCGTAACCTCGTAACCTCGTTACTCCATTACTCCTTTACCCCGTTCCGATAAATAGATAATTCATCCGTTCTTTACAAACAGTGCTACTGTAATACCATAGATAGCATGTCCCATTAAACTTCCGGCCATCATGAGAAGCATATCTCCTCCAGGAGAAGACATTCCACCAAGTAATGCGCTCATTACAGCCATCATTATTTGTGCAAAAATGAATACTGCAATGCCGAAGATGATACCTTTCACTATTCTGCTATGTACTTTTTTCAACAGCTGCACAAACAAGAATACGTACGCAAGGGCGAATATTATTCCTACCATGAAGTGCATGACCCATCCTATAAATAACGGGAAACCCATAATCATAGACAGCATGGCCGCGGGATTCATTTTGGGTAAACCCATAAAAGGGCCGATAAACATGACCATCGTCATTACTAATGTGGCTGCAATACCACCTGTTATTGCCTGTGAAATTTTTGTTTTCATTTATCTAAAATTTAATTATACCTGTAACTGAATAAAACTTACTCTTTAAATAATAGTCGCACGAATTCATGATTCCTGACAGTATATCTAAAATGATTTCTTGAAAAAGGGCAGGGATTATCATTTAACTGCCTTAATTTTTATCATGAAATCGCTGCCAAAAGGAGATATATAGCTTATATGTTGTTGTTTATACACTTCGGGGGGAATTCCGATATCAACAAGAAAAAGTTCTCCGCAGACATCCGGAAGGAGACCAGTTTTAGGAAGTGCAAGGCTAAGCGTAGCGTTGGGGATGATATAATTCAACGCTCTTTTTCCTGATGTGGCATCGATGCCGGAAGGTATATCGAGTGAAATAATATAGGATTGCTTGTTCGATGCCCATTTTATCATTTCTAAAACCTCACCGGAAGGCTCGCCTTTAAGGGAATACCCAATTATGGCATCAATTATAAGGATTGGATTTTCAGATTGAAGGTCTCCGGGATAAATCACTTTTGCCTGAGTCGATTTCAATATATGTAACTGGTATGCAGTTGCTTCTTTAAGGCTTAAACTACCCGGTATGCATACTGTTACTTTGGCCCCCCGGTTAGCCAGGTGTCTGGCTGCGCAGATGCCCCCTCCCCCATTGCCTCCGGTCCCGGCAAGCACAAGGATGCTTGAATGGTTCCAATCCCTACCTAATTTATGTATTGCAAAGTGACAAAGAGTATGGCCTGCATTTTCCATCATCTGGTCCAGGTTAGGGCCCGTTTCATTCATGGCCACCCTGTCTATTTCAATCATCTGTTGCATAGTTACAGCTGGAACTTCAATATGGTCTGTGGTTATGAATTTCATGTTGTGAAGTTATTTTCAAAATTACCGGCATTAAAAAGGCGAAACTTCAGGATTTCGCCTTGATAATAAGGAATTATAGCCCTTTATTGAATATCCTTTTTCGCCAATACCATGGCAGCCACCAGTTTGCTGTCCGGTTCACTGAGGCTTGCCCGGTTAATTAATGTTTTATTTTGTGAATGGAAGAATAAAACCTGTCCTGTTCCATGGTATTTTTCAATAACCTGATCCAGTCCAACTTTTTTCAACGCTACAGCCGACTCCTTTTTACTCTGGTCATTTGTCAGATCATTGGAAATAAATTTAATTGCACCATCTGTATTATTCTTCATAAATACCTCCATTGCTCGTGGTCCGTTTGCTTTACAAACCCCACACCAATCTGCCTTGTTTATGACTGCGATTACTTCAGATTCTGACTGAGCCATGGCTGATACTGATACCAGTAGGGTAAGTATCAAGCTGGAAAAAATTGATTTTACTGTTTTCATTTTGATTAAATTAAATTAATAATTATTAAGAATTGTCTAACTTCTTTTATAATCTATTAGTAGATAAAAATTCAAAACCTGACAGAAAACAGAAACTTTTCTTGGTTTTTATAGAGATGACCTGTCAGACTACAAGCAGGGCAAATTTTAAAAGGGATGACATTTTTCGCTTCGGGGGCAAGCAATTATCTGACTTACTGAATTTAATTTTAAGGGAATGTAAATGTATAATTTAGTTAGGGGAAGAATGGCCTTAAAATATTGATATATTATTGATCTGATTTTTCTATTCTTGAGATGATGTCCTTTTTAAAATTATCCAGATCAATAACCATATCCTCTTTTTCTTGTGATCTGGCCAAAGCCTTATCTAATGTATTGCTTTGTTTTTCATAAAGAGTGCATGCATCACACATCATTTTATGGATTTTCAACCGGATTTTTTCTGCAAGCGAAAGCTTGAAAAGAAGTCTCTTCTCAATAAGCTCCGTGGCCTTAAAACAGGACAGAAACAATTTATTCTTTAACTTTTTCACATTCTTTAATTTATAAACCAATTCATCTCAACACATTCTCTTAGCTGAACTTTTGCCCGATGTATTATCTGCCATAAATTAGTAGGTGCAATATTCAGTTCCTGACAAATATCTTCTCCCTTTTTATTTAAGAGAAATTTAAGTCTGATAGAAGTGTTCCATAGCTCAGGTAATTCTCCAAGACATTTATGTAAAACTTCTCTGAATTCATTATTATCGAGTAGTTCTGTTTCCTCTTCATGCCATTCTTTTGGTCTTTTTTTGGGATTCCATGCACCATTTTCATCAAAAAAGCTCAAAAAAAATTGATTGTCAATACTTACCGGCTGATTGATTTTTTTCCGGTAATGATCAATAATTTTATGATTCAGGATAGCGAACAGCCATGTTTTCGGGGAGCTGTCACCTTTAAATGATCCAATCTTTTCAGCAGCAGCAAGGAAGGTATCCTGAACCAGATCTTTTGCCAATTCAACATCTGATACTTTCTGGTGCGCCCAGGTAAACAAACCTGAAGAATATGTTTCCACCCACTGTGATAATAATTTCCGATCAAATGTCATAAATAAAGTAAATTCCTAAAATTAGGAATAACAAAATTAAGATGGTATGATTCTTATAAAAAAGTATGTATCAAACATTTTTAAAATAATAGTATGCACAATTAAAAATGTATCGGACTCCAAATACCTGAACATTTAAATATAAACAGCTTATCAAAATGTTTGTAAATCTATGGATGAATATGGATAAAACGGGGTGTAAAAATAAGGAATGAAAACCTTGTTTTTATAAATCCTAAAAGTCCACGTTTCTATCACAAAATAAAAACCAGCCCGGCAAAACATTCTGAAACACGAAAAACGAAACACGAAACCAGCACAAGTTTGACCTTCCCACTGGGGGTAATCCAACCAGATAAATATGGTCAGGGTGTCCTGCTTTTTCAATCAATTGATGCCTCTTAATTTTAATTAGCAGAATAAATAGTATTAGATTTGCATATTCTGACAAAGGAGAGCATGAATCAGCATTCTGAGGAATATATAAATCACCTTATCGAACTCTGGCTTAATGAAGATATTGGCGAAGGGGATCATACAACTCTTTCTAATATTTCACCACATGCAAAGGGAAAAGCAATTTTGCTGGTCAAGCACGCAGGGATCATAGCAGGGATAAGGATTGCACATAGAATTTTTAAAAAATTTGATCCTAACCTGAATCTTAATGTATTTATTCAGGATGGTATGGCCATAAAAAAAGGTGACGTGGTATTTGAAATCAACGGTTCAGTGCGCTCAATCCTGCAGACAGAAAGGACAGTAGTGAATGTAATGCGGCAGTTGAGTGGTGTTGCAACCCAAACCTATTTGTATACCAGGAGGCTGTCTGGATTGAAAACCATTGTACTCGATACACGCAAAACAAATCCCGGGATGAGATTGCTCGAAAAAGAGGCAGTTAAAATTGGCGGAGGACAAAATCACAGGTTCGGTTTGTATGATATGATCCTTATTAAGGATAATCATATTGATTTTGCGGGAGGAATAAAAAACGCCCTGAGCCAGGCACATGCATATCTAAAAGAAAATCATAAGAATCTAAAAATAGTAATTGAGGCCAGGAGTCTTGCTGATATAAGCGAAATACTTCGAATTGGCGGTATTAATCGAATACTCCTGGATAATTTCAGCCTGGAAAAAACCCGGAAAGCTGTTAAACTCATTGGTAATGCTTGTGAGATTGAATCTTCCGGAGGAATTAACCTGGGGAATATCAGAAAATATGCTCAATGCGGGGTTGATTATATCTCCGTCGGTGCACTTACTCATCAGATAAAGATGTGTGACTTTAACATGAGCTGGATAAAATAATGTGCCGACGCCCTATAAACCAGGCTGGATTCAACTTTAAATCTATTTTCAAATTTTCTGTAATCATCAGTAATTTGCTTTTAAGTCATTTGTTTTTCTCCTTATGTATCCTACCATCTTATGTAATTCTTTTCAAAGGATTTAAGTCAGAAAGACTTAACTATATTGCCTGCTATTGCAGTTATATATGTTGCTATAAAGATGAAACCTGGTAAATAATATTAAAAATAAATCAGAATTTTCTTTTTTACTTATAAAGGAGCACTATATAATCCGTACTTAAGCTTTCAAATGTTCCAGATCAGGCTAAAAAATTATGACAACTAACTGAAATAGAACAGTTTGTTTTTAATTGACTGAACTTTTTTATTATTATAAATTTCATATGGAAATGGGAATTTACATTCTCCCAAAAGAAGAATATCATGAAAAATAGACTTACCTCATTATTATTTTTTATATTTTTATTAAGCTTATTATCATGTCAGGTAAAAAAAATGAAGAATCTTATGAAAATTTTCCATTAAATGAAACACATGATATCAAATTCCTTGAATCCCATGCAAGAAGAATCCACCCAGAAATAGAAACATGCTATACTACTATCGATTTGAATCGTGGTGATTTCAAGTTCACGATAACAATATATGATAAAATGGACAAGGCTAAACCACTCATACCGCAACATTCAAATTTGAATAAAATTCTATTGCAATGATAACAAATGGAAACAAACTTAAATTAATTATTCTACTGCTATCATTGATGCTGACAATTCCATCCATAATCTTTGCTCAGAGCAGCCTTATGGGGATATGGAAGTATACTTCGCCTGAAGGGGAAATGATCATGGAAATCAATAATAACACTGTCCTGATTGATGGCACTAACTATTCCTATAAAAAAGAGAATAACAGTTTACTGATATATGAAGGAAATTCATATACAGCTTATCCATACAGACAAAATAACAATCAGCTAATCCTGGTATTTCCAGGCGGTATGGAGTTGATATTCACACGCGAAGCAGCCAGCAGTATACCCGGTCCGATCAAACTGCCTCAAAGTTCGCAAAAATCTGCCACAAGTCAACCACCCGGATCACAATCATCATCATCGCTTATAGGCAGGTGGGTATTCCAGAGCCAGGAAGGACAATTGGAACTGGAATTTTCACAAGACAACCAACTCACATTTAACGGTGAATCAACACAGTATCGGCTTAAGCCAGGGATTATCCAGGCCTTGGGAGAAACCGGATGGATCGATTATCCCTATACCCTAAACCAGGGCAAGCTGGTCATCACCTCCCCTGAAGGTATCCAGATTCCATATACCAGGGCTTCATCTTCTGCATCCAACCAGAAATCTATGAGGGAACAATCATCAGGCGAGAACCTGGCCTGGCAGCTCCAGGGATCACTTTGTTACTGGTCCGGTTCTTCGAATAGTTATAGTAGTTACTCGAGAACGGAAATATTAAGTTTTGATGGTAGAGGCAATTTTACCTTTGGTAACCAAGGCAGCTTCAGCAGTGATGCAGGTTTGGCTCATAGCGATAATCCGAATGCATGGCCAGGTACCTATCGAGTTGAGAAAGATTATGTTTACCTGGAGTTTCAGACAGGTGCTATAAACAAGGTACAGATAAAAATGCGTCAGAATAACGGGCGAATCACAGAGCTGATGTACAAAAATAAGCTGTATGCAGCTGGACTGTGCGAATAATTATTTGATCCTACCTGTATATTTCACATGCCGTGATTAACCTAACACCAAAAATTTATCTAAAACGTTTATCCCAAAAAGTCCAAATTGGACTGAAGATATACAGGGAATAAAGTAACGGAGTAACGGGGTGATGTTGTCACGACATCACAGCATCACGACTTGACCAGGTAATGCGAGAGAAATTACTAATAAAAAATTACAAAATAAAATCATATATCACAGATATAGGCATGAAATTATTACCCCATAGGGGTAAAATATTGGTAACAAGGGGCTTCGCCCCTGGAACGAAACACTTATCAAAACAGCCTCACTCAAGTTAGCCTGTAAAAAATAAATGGCTTATGTGAGGTCCCAGGAAGGAAAAAGTAAAAAGTAAAAAGGAAAAAGTAAAAAGGCTTGTACTGAGCGTAGTCGAAGTGTAAAAGTAAAATTGAGGTCCTGGACGAAATCCCGCTCCGGGGAAGGAAAAAGTTCGTTAGAAACCAGTTTTGTGAGACTGCGAAGGGCGTTTAGATGACGGTAAATCAATGTGACGACGTGACGACCTTTAGATTAGCAAAACAAATTTAATATTAAAATCTATTAATTCTTATGATGAATTAGGGGGTTCTAGGGGGAGTTAATAACTTTGATAATAG
>CAZKMG010000099.1:2909-11550 GCA_964553465.1 uncultured Bacteroidaceae bacterium | reverse complement strand
TTTTCTCCAAGAAAAAATCGCGTATTATCTTACTGCAGGTAGGCTCCAAAACGCCTTTGTGTACAATTGTCCTGGGATGTAATATAGTTCCATGAATGAGGCTGTATCCAGCTTTCGGATCTGAGGCTCCAATTACAATCCTCCCGAGGTGGGCCCAATTAGTTGCCGATGCGCACATGACACATGGTTCTAAAGTAACATAAAGGGTACATTCATGGAGAAATTTACTTCCCAGAAAATTTTCAGCTGAAGTTATTGCAGTCATTTCTGCGTGTGCTGTTGCATCAACAAGACCTTCAGTCATATTATATGTTCTTGCAATGATCATGTTTCCTGTCACAATTACCGCTCCAACCGGAACCTCATTTTTGTGATAAGCTTTAATCGCTTCCTTAAGTGCCTCGTTCATATAATATTCATCCGAATAAAGAGGATAAATCATAAAACATATTCTTTCATTATCATATATTAATATTCTTCTTAATTTCGCATTCTGAATACTTGTTGCTATAACCCGGGATTTATGTAAAGATACCAAATTAATATAAACATCTTTCGGCAGGAAAAAATAGAAAGTGTAAAATTATAATATAAAACATATGTACAGAACACATACTTGTGGTGAATTAACTGCTCAGCATATTGGAACTCAGGTAATTCTAAGTGGATGGATTCATAAATCCAGGAATCTTGGCGGTATGACATTTATTGACCTGCGCGACAGGTATGGTTTAACCCAACTAGTTTTCAATATGGATACAAATAGAGAACTATGTGAAAAAGCCAGAAACTTAGGTCGTGAATTTGTGATACAGGTGCATGGGAAAGTGGCTGAAAGAAGCAATAAAAACATTAAAATTCCGACTGGAGAAATTGAGATTCAGGTCAATGAACTTAACATTCTTAGTGCCTCGATAACTCCCCCTTTTACGATCGAAGATAAATCTGATGGCGGTGATGATCTCAGGATGAAGTTCCGTTACCTGGACCTTAGACGTGAAGTATTAAGAAAAAATTTGGAACTCAGACATCGTATGGCTCAGGAGACAAGGAATTATCTCAGTTCTCTGAATTTCCTTGAAGTTGAAACTCCTGTTCTGATTAAATCTACACCTGAAGGAGCCCGTGACTTTGTGGTTCCTTCCAGAATGAATCCAGGTGAATTTTATGCCCTTCCTCAATCACCACAGACCTTCAAGCAAATTCTTATGGTAGCGGGGATTGACCGTTATTTCCAGATTGTAAAATGTTTCCGTGATGAGGACCTGAGAGCTGACAGACAACCTGAATTTACACAAATTGACTGTGAGATGTCATTTGTTGAACGAGATGATATCCTTCAAACTTTCGGGGGGCTTATTACCCATCTCTTCAAAGAAATAAAGGGCATCAATTTTCCTGGCGAAATTCCACGCATGACATTCTCCGAAGCGATGGAGAACTATGGAAACGACAAACCAGATCTACGCTTTGAAATGAAAATCCGGGATCTCACCATTAATGCAAAAGGCAAAGGATTCAGCGTATTCGACAAAGCAGCATATATTGGGGGGATTTGTGCCAGCGGATGCTCTGAATATACAAGAAAACAACTCGATGAACTTACGAATTTCGTGCAGCGACCTCAGGTTGGTGCTAAGGAACTTATTTATGTCAAATTGAACAATGATGGATCAATTAAATCATCCGTAGATAAATTTTATAATTCTGAAGAACTACTTCAATGGGCAAAACTCTTCGATGCTAAAGCAGGTGATCTGCTTCTTATAATTGCCGGAGACAAAAGTCCAACCTTAAAAGCACTTGGTGAATTGCGTCTTGAGATGGGCTCCATCCTTGGACTTAGAGATAAAAATATGTTCATCCCCATATGGATTATTGATTTTCCATTACTTGAATGGGATGAAAATACAAATAGGTTTTATGCCATGCATCATCCTTTTACAAGCCCGATGGAAGAGGACCTGAAATATTTTAAAACTGATCCGGGGAAGGTGAGGGCTAAAGCTTATGACCTCGTGGTGAACGGAGTTGAGCTTGGAGGCGGTTCAATTAGAATACATGATGAAAACCTGCAAAAGTTAATGTTTAAAAATCTTGGATTTTCAGATGAAGAAGCACGGTATAAATTTGCTTTTATAATGGATGCATTCCGTTATGGGGCACCTCCTCACGGAGGTATTGCCTTTGGCTTCGACAGACTGGTAGCCATGTTTGCAGGTCTTGATTCCATAAGGGATGTCATTGCTTTCCCAAAAAATAATTCCGGTAGAGATGTAATGATTGACACGCCAGCCGCCATTGACCAACAGCAACTGGATGAACTGCATCTTACAATTAGGAAGTAAAGGATTTTTATGTAATGATAAAAATTCTGTTGAAAACCTTGAATTCATTCCGGAAGATGCTTCAGTACATGAATTATTTGACAAAATAATTTAACAGTATGATTATAAAATAGAAGAAAAAATAAATACTATGTGCACAAAGTTTCTCATAATCATTGGGATTATGTTGTTTGTTTTCAGAATCCCGGGAGATGGACAGGTCTCAGAACCTACATTATACGGACTTTATGTCCCTTTAAATGAGTTGTCGGATTATGCTGAAGATTTACAGAAGGTCGGAATTTATTGGTTACGTGTTGGGGGGATAAATGACAAAGGCTGTCTTCTTGCCGCAGAAAAGGGATTACATTTAGTACCCGTTCTTTCTTTGAGAAGTGTAAGCCTGAATAACACAGTACAGATTGATCAAGTTGATCAGGTTATTAGTGAATGGCGTGCACAGGTTCATAGAACAGTTGAACGTTATGGAGCAAATGGAAGTCTTTGGAAAGAACACCCTGAATCCAGGGCCTTGCCTATCCGATATTGGGAAATATGGAACGAACCAAATATTGAGTTTCTTAATCCGCCTCAGGGTATGACGCGTGTCCAACTTTATGCCAGGATCTTAAAAGCTGCATCTGAGGAAATTCGGAAGCTCGATCCATCGGCTTCCATCATTGCGTTCAATACATCAGGTGGTGCTTCCGAGGGTAAACCATCCCCAGATGTATATGTCGAGCAATGGCAATATTTTGGCTGGCGCAGATTTATAAGAGAGACTATACAATTAACCGGCGTGGAATGCTTCGATGCCATAGGCTTGCATCCATACACACAGCCAATGGGTCCAGAATCCGGTGGAACAATCAAGGGTCTCGATCTCCTCAGAGAGTTAGCTATTGAACAGAAATTCAGTGACAAGCAGATATGGTTCACGGAGGTTGGTTATCCTATTGAATATCCACGAAATAAGCAGGTCCGTGACGAACGTCAACAGGCATGTTTTACTGTCCGTCTTTATGCAATTGCTGCCGCTCATGGTGTTACTCAAATACAGAATATGTATTTAGAAGACATCATTTACAGACAGGATAGCACCAGACGTAGTTTTGGATTCTTTACGGCACCTGGCAAATGGCGCGAACAAGCTACAGCATTGCATACTATGATCCAGTTGATCCCTGATCCACGAATAAATCCAAAGATTCTTGATGAGAATAAAAACGGGGTTTATGCTTATCAATTTTCCGGATTCAAGGATTCGCATATCATTATGGCCTGGAATACCGGGGAAGAGTTAGCAAATTACGAATTTAAAGTAAATACTGGAGTAGTTACTGTGGTCAACATGTTTGGTACAATATTTAATCAGCTAAAGGTAAGAAACGGGAAAATTCAGGTTTCTCTGAGTGAAGCGCCGGTGTATATTATTCCTGAAACAAAAGCCAATGTTGAACGCTTGATAAATAAACTGAATTAAAAATTTTTATTCACCTCCCCGCCTGGTCTCAATAACCACGACCCCATTTGCTCCTCTCATACCATACACAGATGCACTTCCATCCTTGATAACATTTATACTTTTAACATCACCTGGAATTATGGTTTGTAAAGTAGCGACATCAATTACTAATCCATCGAGAACAATTAATGCCCCGGAACTACTATACATGGAATTAGTACCCCTGATGATTATTTCATTACCCTGGATTTGGACACCCGCCAATTGTCCCTGTATCAAATCAAACATAGTATTATATTTCGAGAAATTTAAATCATTTCTGTTTATGTTTGATATGGAGGCTAGTTTATTAGCGTCTGTAACATGCCCATAACCAATTGCATATTCACGGTTTTTATTTCCTGGCTTCAGGGTCAAATTGGCAATAATAAATTTAGAGTTTTCAGCAATTTTTACTTTTTCAGTATAAAAACCATGTGCACTAATTTTAAATTTATCATTTTTTTTGCATTTGGCTGAAAAACGGCCGGATGAGTCAGTTAAAATAATTTCCTTTGTACTCATTACCTGAATCTTCGCATTAACCAGGGGAATGCTATCGAAAGTATTTACAATTCCTTGTATTACCTGCTCCTGAGAATAAGCAACAGAAACTAAACAAAATAATAATATAGATATATAATTTTTCATAATCAGGCATTTTTTATTATCATTCAATAATACAAATATACGATTTGTTTATCATAAATCTAGACTTTCAAATGTTCTGCTCCTTTATTTTCCAGACAAGTGACACCATTAAATTAAATTCAAAATACTCCGGTCCACCAAAAAAACAAAATAGAGTAACCATCTGGAAGTAAGAAACATTGATGAATTGAAAGTATTAATCACAAATCAACCATACGTCGTTAACGAAGGTGAAACTATAACCTTTGCAGTTTATTTTCATCTTGTATTAAAACGTAACCATATATAAATTATTCTTTTGCTTATGTAAAAATATGCGCTTTGACTCCAGGTTAAGAAATTAATTTTTATCGTAAATTCTTCATGAATTCGAAAAATTATTAGTGAAACTGATTTCTAACTGATTATTAAGCAATTTGAAACTTCTCCTGTGCCATTTTGTTAATCCGTATTTTTTTAAAGATTCTCTGTGTGCTGGAGTAGGATATCCTTTATTTTGATCCCAGCCATATGCCGGGAACTCCAGTGCTAATGTTTTCATAAAGTCATCGCGATAAGTTTTCGCCAGAATGGATGCAGCTGCAATTGAAAAGTATTTGCTATCACCTCTGACAATACATGAATGTGGGATATCTGGATAATTTTTAAATCGGTTGCCATCAATTATTAAATGCTCCGGAATTACATTTAGCTTAGCTATTGCCCTGTGCATAGCAATATAGGAGGCATTCAATATATTGACCTGATCGATTTCTTGTGCATCTGCAATTCCAATTGCCCAGGCTAAAGCACTTCTTTCAATATCATGTCGCAGAGATTCTCGTTGTTTTGCATTTAACTGTTTGGAATCATTTACCTTATTATTACAATAATCTGTTGGAAGAATAACTGCTGCAGCAAAAACTGGTCCTGCAAGACAGCCTCTGCCGGCTTCATCACATCCGGCTTCAATTATTCCTGCCATATAATACGATTCAAGCATATTTTAAACCTAAAGCTTCCAAAGTTTCCCACAAGCCATTTGCTGTTTTATCCCAACTGAATTGTTGCCTCTGTATGCGTCCTTTTTCAATAAGATTTGTTCTGATAGCTGGTGAATATACCATCATTCTCATTGCTTCAGAAATACTTAAGTAATCGGAAGGGTCCACATACAAAGCTGCAGTACCTGCAACCTCCGGAAGTGATGTCACTCCAGATACTATGACGGGAATATCACACATCATAGCTTCTATTACAGGTAATCCAAATCCTTCAAAATAAGGTACAAATGTCAGGGCCTCCGCTGATGCAAGTAAATCTCTTACAACATCGGTCTTAAGATGTCCTGTAAAAATGACATCATCCTTGTATTTTATTCTCCTGTAAATCCTTCGTTTTTCTTTATTCAAAAATTTATTTTTGCCGACAATCAGTAACTTGAATTCTTTTCTAGACAATTCCCTGAAATGATCAAATGCTTTACATAGATTGATAAGGTTTTTTCGAGGATACACATTACCTATGAAAATAAAAAAAGGCTTCCCTTTTGAGTATGATTCCCTTACAGATATTTTTTTATTTTCATCTATCGGCCTAAAATCAGTATTAACTCCATTATAATGTACATCAATTTTGGAAATTGGTATTTTGTAAGAGGTGGCAATATCCTGTCTTGAAAACTCTGATACCGTGCAAATTTTATCAGCTTTTCTGGCAAAGCGCGGAAAGAAATAATTATAATACCATCTTGTCATAAAAGGCAGGTCAGCAGGGCGATGAAAGAAATTGATGTCATGGATTACTATGAGGGAAGGTACTTTAGTTCGAAGCGGAAGATATCCATCCGGTGAAAAGAAAAGTTCAGCATTATATCTTTTTAATGCCTGTAACACTGAAAATTCAAACCAAATAAACCATAATAACGGATGACGGGCAGACGGTCCAATGTTCACTGGGATTACATTCTCTCTAAAAATAAATTCACCTTCGTAGTGCCGGTCAAAGAGAAGGATGAATTGATGTTCCGGATGTTGATAAATAATCCTTCTTAATACTTCAAAACTGTACCATCCTATTCCATCCAGCTGGTTATTACCAAGAAACCGGGCATTCACGGCTATTCTCATTCCATTTTTATATGAGATTTATAAAGATAATGTATTAAGCAGGAAAGAATATTACATTTGTAGAGAATTTTACACACCAAGTTGAAAAGAAAATTTATAACCAACCTGGTTTTTCTCCTGATTCTGAATCTTCTGATCAAGCCTTTCTGGATTTTTGGAATTGACAGAACAGTTCAGAACACTGTTGGAGCAGAAGAGTATGGATTGTATTTTTCTTTATTCAGCTTTTCTATCCTCCTGAACTTTGTCCTTGACCCGGGTATCACAAACTTCAATAATCGGCAAATTGCTCAAGATAACTCCATCCTGAAAGATTACTTTTCGGCTATCCTTCCACTTAAGTTTATCCTGGGTATCATTTATACTCTTATTTGTATTACAATTGGGCTTATCCTCGGATATTCCAGCAAACAGTTTCATATCCTCTTTCTTCTCATACTCAACAATTTTCTCCTTTCCCTGATTCTTTACTTCAGGTCAAATATCAGCGGATTACATTTCTTTAAAACAGATTCGATTGTATCGGTTTTGGATCGGTTCATTATGATCATCATTTGCAGCATTCTCTTATGGGGAAAAACTACTGATAAAATATTCAAAATTGAATGGTTCATTTATGCACAGACAATATCATATACACTCACAGCCTTAATTGCCTTTGCTATTGTTCTATCTCACTCTGGAAAAGTAGTCCTTATATTCAAACCTGGTTATACAATAAAAATTCTAAAGGATTCCTTCCCCTATGCATTACTTATATTACTGATGTCTCTTATCAACCGTATTGATTCGGTTATGATCGAAAGATTACTGCCGGATGGTAAAGAACAAGCCGGTCTCTATGCACAATCATTCAGAATCCTTGATGCATCAAGCATGTTTGCGTTATTATTTGCCGGATTGCTCCTTCCTATTTTTTCAAAAATGATAAAACAAAAACAAGAAATCGGACAATTATTGGGCCTTTCCTTCTCCATGCTAATAATACCGGCAATAATACTAGTAATAATATCATCTTTTTACGGAAAGGAGATAATCAATGTTTTATACAATGAACATATTGAAATTTCATCTCGTATTTATAGCCGTCTTATTATTTCATTCCTCTTTATTTCAACTACCTATATATTTGGTACGCTTCTTACAGCAAATAGTAATTTGCAGCATCTGAATATTTTTGCCGGAGTTACAGTAATTATAAATGTTGGCCTGAATTTATTTCTAATTCCACGGTACAAGGCTGAAGGAGCAGCTTATGCCAATGTACTTTCTCAGGGATTCTTTGCAGTAAGTCAGGTATTCATCACGGTAAGTATTTTCAAATTGAAAATTAACTATATCCTTCTTGCCAGACATTTCTTTTTTATAATTTTATTAATTATTACCGGAATATTCTTTATTGGTCTTCATATTGAATGGACTACCGGACTTCTTTTACTTATTCTGTCAGGTATTATCTTTGCCTGGTTCCTGAAGATTTTCACTTTGAAAGGGCTAATTAACATTTTTCAATATAATCAATTATAAAATGAGGCCCATAGCGTCCTGTTATATTTCATAATAAGTACATGAAAATCAGTGACTATAAATAAAAGATTTCAAATATTTGCGTATCGATTTAGTATAAAAATTACTATTTCTTATAATATTACTTTTTATATCCACCTAATTATTAATTCTTCAACAACTTAATATTTGCAAAGCACTGTTCATCGGAACTTCTGAAATGAGGTCATACAAATATTTTTTTAAATCTTCCTAATACTCCAACCCCTTATGCCATACAAATCAAGTCTCAATCTATTTGTTAGCATTTTGTTAATACTTTCAGCCTTCTGAATCCAATTTAATAGAGTATAAATCTATATTTTTGAATCATAAACCACTTAAACAGGTTCACTTGCGCAAATCTAAGGATATCAACCTACTCCGTAGAAACAGACATGAAATCCTCTTTAATAACCGGGAAATTCGTGCTATTGAAGCTTATTGTAAAAAATACAAAGTTGATAATAAAACTAAATTCATGCGTGAGACAATTCTAACCGAAA
>CAZKMG010000099.1:1600-2899 GCA_964553465.1 uncultured Bacteroidaceae bacterium | reverse complement strand
TATTGAAAAAATTTGACTCAGATTATCCTACCTTATTCGAACTCGAAAAACCAAACCTCTTTGCGAGATAAATTTGAATTTCTTTAATATATTGCTATTCCGTGATATTTATTATCTTTACTGCTGTTTAACAAAATTAAAGTATTATGAAAATCGAAGGAACAAGAACAACTCCCTCGGTTAGTTTTGAAAACGGAAAAATTGAAATAAAAGGACGATCTATCCCTGAGGATTCTCATGATTTTTATTCACCAATTGTACATGTGATTCAAGAATATTTGAAGAACCCTTCCGAGACTTCTGAGTTGCATTTTCAGCTTGAATATATTAACAGTGGATCTAAAAAATATGTAACAAATATCCTTAATTATTTTAATGATATTTATTTACAAGGAAAGGATGTTAAGGTAATTTGGAAATATGAATTTGATGATGAATCAATGCTTGATTTAGGCAATGATCTTTCTGGAATGGTCAAGATTCCTTTCCAGATAATTGAAGTTGACTAATCCTCTTCTATCCTTCCTCAATCTATTGAATTACACAATCTTTATTTATTCTTCGGTAGGGAAACCGGAAAATTGGTCAAACTTCTTTTCAAATCTCAGGAATTTATTCATGTTATCCTCTGAAGTAAATATCTTTTGGAACAATCAGAAGAATAAATCCTTTAATAATTTATAATTCGATAAAAAAAATCAGGTTTATTTACTGGTTTCAAACGCTGGTTTTAACATTTAAATAAAACCGAAGAATGAGTTCAAAATTTGATCCTGAAACTGTAGAAATTATTGGATACGGGGAGTTTTGCACATCCGTAAGAGTATAAGATGAACTAAGTTTAAATCGACCTGGGTTTTCAAGCCATCCAAGCACTTTATTTATATCAGTGAGATTTTCATTTACATCATTCTCGGTAGCGCGGTCAGCAACATCTGAAATTTTGACCCTTGTAATGTTGCCAATTGTCACTAGCTGATTGCCCTCGTCATTTTTACAGATAACTTCACCTGTTAAATACATATCATCCGGAACATTGTCATTTTTTACCTGATAAGTGATTTTAATCAGGTCATATCCATCTAATATATTTTTAAAATCATTATACTCCGCTGAGGAAGAGATATCGACAATCTGCTCAGAAGAAATTCCGGAATTTGTAAAAATCTTTATCTGGAATGTTTTTGTCAGTATTGTTTGCACATCTGGTATTACCTCATCGGAAAGATTGCATGATCCAACTCCAAAAAAAAGAATTGCAATTAATAAAAAGTAAGGCTTTTTAATCATCCTCTAAGA
>CAZKMG010000099.1:307-1590 GCA_964553465.1 uncultured Bacteroidaceae bacterium | reverse complement strand
AACCACGAAAATAGAATAAAAGTCGCATACGCTTCAAAATTATTTGACAGACACTTTAATTATTACACGAATGCTATAAAATATTAAGATCAGCTTTTATTTTTAGCAATCTTTGAATGAGCCATGTGCAAAAATGATCCTGGAAGAATAAAAGTCAATGTATTTATTGATAGTCAATTCATTAAACAAATTCTGTAAAAGCCGGTAGAGTTAATCTGACCCTTGTGCCTGAATTTTCTTTACTTTCAATTTCTATAGTACCCTTGTTTAGGATAACCAGATCAAAACATAGGCTTAATCCGATCCCAGTACCCTTTTCATTTGCTGTACCATATGTCGACATAAAGACTTCCCTGGTAAAAATATTTTTCAACTTTTCTTTAGCAATCCCAATTCCATCATCCTCGACATCAAGGCATATCCATCCTTTTTCTTCAGATTTAGGAAAGATTTTCACTGTTACATGACCTTCAGGCTTTGTGAATTTAATAGCATTTGAGATAAGATTTCGTATTACTATGGTTATCAGTTCTATATCGCAAAATGCATGAGGATCACCTTCAGAACTATAATTTAATGATAGTGATTTGTTCCCTGCAGATTCCTTGTAAAGATTCAATGTATCGATAGTTATCTCAAGCAGGTTACAGGCTTGGGGATTAGTTATTATTTGGGAGCTCTGACTCCTTCCCCAGAATAACAGATTATCAATCAACTTTAAAGATGATTTTACCATACCTTTAATCGAATTCAGGGCTTTCTCTCTTTTCTCCTGTGAAAGAATATTATTACTTAATATTCCTATGAACTGGTCTAGGTTTGCGACCGGATTTCTCAGATCATGAGCAATGATTGAGAAAACCTTATTTTTAAAATCCAGCTCACGATGAAGTTTCTCTATTTCTTCAAAGGAAACAACCCACTTTTTAATTAGTAATATTGCCTGTAAAAAGATAAATATTTGAAAAGCGATGTGTATAATATAATTGGTAAAAAAAGCACCCCTTGAATTTGCAAGAAGAACATCATTTATGAGTGCAAAAAAAATAAGGCATATCCCGGCAAAGTAAACTATACTGTATGGTTTTCTCCTCAGCATGCTAAGGAATATGATTACAAGATAGTATATGATCAGACTGAAAACAAGTGCCTGGAAAAATATCATTGTATAAGCAAAGATCCTGATGGGAGTAAGTAAAATTATAATTGAAAGCAAGGCAAATATGAATGTAATAGATCGGGTAAGAATTTTACGAAATACTGAAGGGTAAAGTGAATAGAAA
>CAZKMG010000099.1:0-297 GCA_964553465.1 uncultured Bacteroidaceae bacterium | reverse complement strand
GTTTAAAAAAATGAATCCCAGGTATGTGCCCAGGTATTCCATTCGGATCATACATTCCCATGGCAATGGGAAAAGAAGAAGTATGCTGTAACTTCCCGTGCTCAATAATCTTATAAAAATCCCAAAAAGTGAAAGAGAAAAGTAAAGTATAATTTTATCCTTTCCGTGAAAAATAAAGAAGAAAAGGAAGAAAAGCGAAAAAGAAAGCAGAACACCTAAAGAAAGATTGCTAATCAAGGTATTAATTTTGTTCATTTTCTCAATCTCTTTACCTTTATAATTTTTAGGATAATCAGC
>CAZKMG010000098.1:5765-11552 GCA_964553465.1 uncultured Bacteroidaceae bacterium | reverse complement strand
GATATAAGCAATTTGCCATATTTTTGCAATGGGTTCATAAATCAACATATACTATAAATATGGACATAAATAATGATCGACGTCAACAGATCTGGGAATATCTTATTTCCGAATTAGAAAAATACTATTCTTCATCCAAAGAAATGAAAGTATCCCCTTCTCTTGATATAAATAAAATATCCGGGTATGTCCGAAAATACCATACTCAAGAGGCCATGGCTCCTGAAGAAGCTATTTCTCATACGATCGATGGACTTAAACAGTATTCGGTACATACACCTCATCCAGGATATTTTGGACTATTTAATCCTCGTCCGGGTTTTGCCGGTATTCTTGCTGATACCATCACGGCCACCTTTAATCCCCAAATGGCAGCCTGGAGTCATTCTCCTTTCGCGGTTGAGACAGAGAACTATCTTCTGAAAGAAATAGGAAAGAAATTCGGGTATCCAGAATCACATATCGATGGGAATTTCACTTCAGGTGGACAGGAGGCGAATTTAACGGCATTACTATGTGCATTAAATCACCACTTTCCCGGTTATGCTGTTGAAGGAATTCAAATTGTATCAGGTAAACCTATTATTTATTGTTCAAACGAATGTCATCATTCGATGATGAAAGCATCGAGTATTTCAGGACTGGGTATGAATTCTGTCAGGTTTGTTGAAACAGATAAGGCACAGAAAATGAGTCCGGAAAAGCTTGAATGGCACATAATAAATGATATCAAACAGGGATTCCAACCATTTATGATTGTTGCTTCAATGGGAACTACTGGAACTGGTTCAATAGATCCGATCAATGATATTTACACTATTTCAAAACGATATAATTGCTGGCTCCATGCTGATGCGGCATATGGCGGAGCTATCGCACTCAATGAAAATTTCAGATCACTTCTCCATGGAATTTCTCGAGCAGATTCTATCATATTTGATGCTCATAAATGGCTTTCCGTACCGATGAGCGCTGGGATGTTTATCACAAAACATCCGGATATACTGCACCAGACATTCAGAATAACGGCTGACTATATGCCAAAAGATGCAGGTATAATGGAAATCACAGACCCATTCAGCCATTCCATACAATGGTCGAGGCGATTTATTGGCCTGAAAGTATACCTATCCCTGCTTATTTATGGCTGGAAAGGATGGAGTAAATTAGTTGATGAACAAATACAAAAGGGAGAGTTCCTGAAGCAAAAATTAATTGAAAGTAATTGGAATATATACAATGATACCCCTTTGCCCATAGTATGTTTTGGAAAAAAAATATTCGAATTGGACGAAAAAATGGCGAATATCATTGCACAAAAAGTGATTAAAAGCGGTAAGGTATGGATCTCAGTATACAGGGTAAATAATATCAATACCCTAAGAGCTTGTGTAACAAATTATCTAACATCTGAAAAAAACATTGAGGAGTTAGTAGATATTTTAAATCAGGTGTTTAAGGATCTTTAAAATGAATGTTTATATCTATCCTAATTTTCATTGTTATGTCAATTACAAAACCAACCCGTGAGAGTGCTCTCGAATTATTTAAAAAATACAATAAATCTGAGAGTCTTTTAAAACATGCCCTTGCAGTTGAAGGTGTGATGAGATATATGGCACGAAAATCGGGTGAAGATGAGGAGAAATGGGGAATAATAGGATTGATTCACGACCTTGATTATGAAATGTATCCTGATCAGCATTGCATAATGACTGATAAGATATTAAAAGAAAATGGTTGGCCGGAAGAATATATCAGGGCAGTGCTGAGCCATGGATGGGAAATAGTAACAGATATCAAACCCATGTCCCTGCTTGAAAAGACAATCTTTGCCATGGATGAGCTGACCGGGCTTGTTACGACCAGTGCATTGGTCAGACCTTCAAAAAGTGTTATGGATATGGAAGCCAGATCGGTAAGAAAGAAATGGAAAGATAAAAGATTTGCTGCAGGAGTTGACCGATTGAAAAAGGAGCTGCATTACTAGGGGTCAGCCTCGATGATCTTATCACAGATTGTATTATGGGAATGAGAACGGTTGCAAAAGAGATTGGCTTACAAGGCTCTTAAAAAAGAGCTTGTATCTTATTTCACAGATTGATAAAATCATTTGTAAAATAGGGTATATGTTCCCGCACTATTTCATTGCTTTGGACAAAATACCCAGAACTCCCCTTATAAATGTTGCACTTGTCAGGACTTTCACTACAGGATTTTGAGGTGTTCTCCCCCTCCTCCCCTGTGAAGGTCTCAATGATTTATGCTCAGCCTGTCTCATCCATTCATTCCTTGTTTTTTCATCAGCGAGTTCTTTGACTATTCTCTCCATTTTTTTATTCAGTATTTCAAATGCGCTTTCGCGGTCAATTGTCTGGTTGTATTTTTGAACCAGTTCAGATGATGAATTGATTTTGTTCATTTCATCCGCTGACAGTATATCCATCCGACTCATTGGAGCCCTAAGCATTGTGGCAGCCAAAGGTGTTGGGATACCCTTCTCGTTTAGCGCTGTGACAAGGGCTTCCCCAATACCAAGCGAAGTTATAGTTTCATCTGTCTTGTAGTATTCTGAAATTGGATAGTTTTCTGCGGTTAATTTGATTGCTTTTCTATCGATAGCAGTAAATGCTCTAAGTGCATGCTGAATTTTAAGACCAAGCTGCGCTAATACCCCATTTGGAACATCTGTTGGATTCTGCGTAACAAAGAAGATTCCGACACCTTTAGATCGGATAAGCTTTACGATATTCTCAATTTGGTCAAGAAGTGCTTTGCTCGCCTGATTAAATATCAGATGCGCCTCATCAATAAAGATTACCAACTCAGGCTTATCTAAGTCACCCTTTTCAGGCATCCGGGTGTAAATCTCAGCAAGCAGACAAAGCATGAAAGTAGAAAAAAGTTTAGGTTTATCCTGTATATCAGTTAATCTGAGAATATTTATGTATCCCATCCCATTTGGGTTTATTCTCATTAAGTCATTTATATCAAAAGAGAGTTCCCCAAAAAACAAATCTGCATCCTGTTGCTCAAGTTCAATTATCTTACGCAGGATTATTCCGGTCGAAGAAGTAGATATCTTTCCATAATCACGTTCCATTTCCTCTTTTCCCTCATCGGTCGCATATTGAATAACTTTTTTCAAATCTTTCAGGTCTAGAAGAGGCAAAAGATGGTCATCACAATATTTAAAGATTATTGAAATAATTCCAGCCTGTGTATCATTCAGATCTAGGATGCGTGATAACAGTACCGGTCCGAATTCAGATACGGTAGCACGTAATCGCACTCCATCCTGCTTTGAAAGAGTCATAAGTTCTACAGGAAATCCTTTTGTGGAATATGGGAGGTTAATCTTTTTATGTCGATCTAAAATGAATGATTTTTCTTCACCAGGCAGAGCAACTCCACTGAGGTCACCCTTGACATCCATGAGAAGAACAGGAATACCTTTCAATGAGAGTTGTTCTGAAATCACCTGTAGGGTTTTGGTTTTACCGGTACCTGTAGCTCCTGCAATGAGTCCATGTCTGTTCATCGTTTTAAGGGGAACTACTATATGCGCATCAGGTATAGGATCACCATCAAGAATAGCGCCTCCAAGTGTTATTGAATCTCCTTTACAGGCATAACCTTCATGAATATGAATGGAAAATGCATCTCTTTTATCCATTGTTAAATTAATTATTACCAGTTAATAATTGAATAAAAACCCTGCAATTTAGTAGTTTATCTATTATTTACCTTATTGTATTGTGAATTTAATACGAAAACATTGCTTTATCCTATTTACACTGAAATATAATTGATGAATTTTCGTGCTTCAGACAATAACTATATAAATTATCTTAAATATTCCTTGTTCCGGTCTTCTTAAATTAAATACCTTTCAATTCGTTAAATCAAATCAAAATATACTTAATACATTGATTAATAGCGATTATATTGATAAACTTATATATTAATTATTTGAAATACTTATTATTTAACCCTTATTAATAACTACATGAGTTCAACCAAACATGAGTAATCAAATAATCAATATCTAAAAATCAGAAGTCATTGAGCAAATAATGAGCTAGGCAAAACTTCCATCCTACAAGTTCGAAAAAAGTACTCTAGATTATTAAACAGGTTGCGAAAAAAGAATTCACAGGCTTAATTTCCTGGGAAATGAATCAAGTGTGATGAATCTTTTTTCAAATAACCAAACAACCAGGAACAATCTTTATTTAATATATCCGGCTTCTAATTAAAATTCCAGCTTCATCCGTAAAAAGATATTCCTTCCCGGTTCGTATTTTATTATCCCCCGATTCGTTGCAAGATGGTTCATATACGCTCTGTTGCTAATATTTTCAATCCCACTGAAAATATTCAACTTGGCTGGTCCTAGCTTCAAGGGTGTGGAAAAAATGTTCAGATCATATGATGCATAGCCAGTTGAGGCCATCTCCCCTTCTGCAATCCTATCCTGATCTGCCACCAGGTTTGCATATACTTCTGCTCCCAGCCATCCTCGTAATTTATACCTTAACCCCAGCCTCCCATTAAGAGCTGGTATTTGAGGTAGATCAGAATGATTTTTCGTATCTTTCCCTCTGACATATGAACCTGATCCAATCATAGTAAGTCCATCAAAAAAATTGTAATTCACCATTAAATCAAATCCATAAAGAAAAGCGCGAGCAACATTAGAATTAATAAGTGCGGGGATAGTATCCGTTCTCCCAGGCTGATCTGAATAATTATAGTAGGTAAAACCCGGAATTTCGACAATCAAATTCCTCATGGAATTAACAAAAATGTTAGCCGAAAGATGAAACCTGTCTTTCCATATTCTGGTACCGGCATCAAAAAAGTATCCGTCTTCCGGCAAAAGATCAGGATCTCCAATTTTCACTATTGATCCAAGGTCAATATATTTAAATCTTTCCTCCAGGGATGGTGACCTGAAAGCCTTTGACGCTGTAATAGTAAGATCCGCATCCGGAAAAACATGAAATAATACACCCATATCAGCACTCCAGCTAAGGTTATTGACTTTTCCTGCATTAAAGCTTATCCTTTGATCTGGAGGATAATCATTACGAACATCGTTTATTATCAGATAGAGAGGATCTAGCGCAACCTCATTTAGCACAAGGATCTGATCGATACGACCCCCGAAATTGAGTTCGAGTTTGCTATTAAATAAGCGGACCTGGTCCTGAAAATAAAATCCAATACTGGTAAAACGCGAATCAGGTATAGGTATCTCTCCCCTGACAGTTTGTGAAGTGCTGATTATGTTTCCCAATGAATCTTTCTCAACCTGGGTAATTTTCTTTTCTCTTTCGGTTTTCAGATGCCGCTGCCAGATATCAATCCCTGCAATTAGTTTATTATCCTTCCCCAGGTTTAGATTAGCCTGAGCCTGCACTCCATTAGTATTATGAAATCCGCTTGGAGTAATGCTTACGGTAGGTCCGGGTATAAGATTTACATCTCTGAGGATATATTGATGAAAAAATTTCACTTCTATTTCTTCAATCCTTTTACCGGGATTTTTTATACTATACCCGCTTGAAAACATGTCTCTCCGTTCAATTGGATATGTGGCGGTTGCCGAAACCGGAAACGCACTTCCCCCGGGTATTCCAACGTCTCGTGCAATAAAACGCTGATAATTCACTTTTAACTCATGATTTCTGAAAGGTTTGACAGCAGCTTTAAGAGAAATATTATTATCGCTAAACTGGCTATTCAACAGTTCTCCCCTGGGTGTCCTTGCATTTAAAGCTT
>CAZKMG010000098.1:0-5755 GCA_964553465.1 uncultured Bacteroidaceae bacterium | reverse complement strand
TTCCTCCAGCATAAAAATACCATGTAGAATCTCCAAGGTTTAAACAGACATTTTCAGAATGCATCTTGTTTACGTTCATATACGCCTCGGAAAAACTCCCTTTGCAATAAAAGGTATTATTAAAACGTCCGTTTTTTGTAATGATATTGATTACTCCTCCCATTGCACCTGTTCCATATAACGATGATGCAGCTCCTTTAATTACTTCAACTCTTTCAATATCATTCACATCAATCATAGCCAATCCGGCTGCCAGATCCGTCGCAGTTTCAATTCTGTTTCCATCTACCAGAGTCAAAATACGCTGCTCGGTTAATCCTCTTATGTTAAGACTTGTCGCCCAAGTGCCATCCCTTGCTATGGCAATTCCGGGTTCATTCTTTAAAATATCGGAAGTCGTTATACCCGCGGTCTTCTCAATCTGCATTTTTGTAACTACAGAGATTGGAACTGATACATCCCTCAGTTTCATGTCCTGACGTAATGCATTCACCCTGACTTCTCCTACAGGTACAGGTGAATTTTCAAGAATGATCTGAAGTCCGGTCAGACTGGATTCTCTTAAAGAGAATTCGACCTGGTAAGATTTATAACCGATATAAGAAATGACCAGCCTTATACTTTCGGAAGGAAGCCCTGAAATTGAGAATTCCCCAATGTTACCTGAAGTGGATTGTCCAAGCAGAATTCCTTCACCGGATGAATACACTGAAACATTTGCACCTGAAAGTGATTCCATGGTGGAAGCATCAGTAATTTCCCCGCTTAAAATTCTTGTCTGACTAAATGAGATTATTGCCAGGGAAAAAAATAATAAAGAAAAAATAATCTTATTCATCATTTAGTTCTTTATACCTGGTTAATACCGATTTAACCTCTATTCCCATGAGCCGTCCAATCTGGCCAGTAAGTGCACCAATTTCATCGGTAGAACCCTCAAGAACGAGCGATATAAGATTTATTTTTTTTTCACGCAGAGGAATACCTTGTCGACCGATAATTATATTCGCATGTCGGGATAAAATTTCATTGAGACGGAAAACCTCCTTATTGTCCTGTATTAGAATCAATGCGCTTCCTATTCTCTTTTCCATAAGCTCCTCCTTTGGATCAGATGAGTGATTATTAAGTGCCTTGAAGCAACATTTAGCCGCTTCTCAGATTTATTGTTATTTGAATAACAAAGATATAAATTTTAGTAATTAATTTCATATAATTGACGATTAAAGTACTTTTTCTATTAAACCTGTAGCTTTAATCCTAATTATATTATTAAAATCGATGTAATAAATTTATTAACTATATTGCTCAGTGTGAAATAAATATAAAAGACTTTTACAGATTTAAATACTTAATAAACAAGTCATTAATGGTATCAAAATGAAAATTCTTTTCAGTATTCTGTTTTTATGCATTTTAAGTATTCTTAATTTTCAAGGATGCAGGACAATGGAATACACCAGATTAAAAGGTTCATATAAAGAATATCATATTGATCAACAGGGAATAGACAGGTTGTATTTTGTTCACCTGCCCCCACAAAAATTCCTGTCTTATCCTGTTCCTGTTTTGTTTTGCCTCCATGGTGGAGGGGGAAACGCCCGGAGTATGATAGGTTTAACCCTCGAACGATTTAATGAATTATCGGACATAGACGGTTTTATCGTAGTATACCCTCAGGGTGCGGAAAAGGGCTGGAACGATGGGAGAAAGGGTGATTTTTCCAAAGCCATTGTTGATGATATAGATGATATAGGATATTTTATAAGTATTATCGCTGATCTTAAAAAAAAATTTAACGTTGATGCATCCAGGATCTTTGCCTGCGGTATATCTAATGGTGGATTTATGTCAGCCAGGCTTGCATGTGAATTAAGTGGTGCAATAAGTGGAGTAGCTATTATCGCTGCTACAATTGGAGTGGATTATTTACCACAATGTATACCTTCCAAACCCCTAAAAGTTCTAATTATGAACGGGACATCAGATCCGCTTGTTCCATTTAATGGCGGTGAGATTAAAATTTTCAGAAAATCAAGAGGAACAATTATCTCAAGTGATGAAGCTTTTAAATTCTGGTCAGTACAAAATAAATGTAGCTCTCTCCCTTCGAAGGATCTGCTGCCTGACAATGATCCTGAAGATGGGACAAGAGTTGAGAAATATTGGTATTCGGCATGCAAAGATGGATCAGACGTAATTTTTTATAAGATTTTAAACGGCGGGCATACCTGGCCGAGTGGCAGACAATACCTGAATGAAAAGCTAATTGGGAAAACATGCAAAGATATTAATGCGTGTGATGAAATCTGGAATTTTTTTAAAAAGTGAAAAATACTATAATGAACCTTTTCATAATCTTTCATGTTTGTTTATTAAACTAAAACATAATGAATGAAACCTCACATAGCCAGTATAATTAACTCTATCGTCCTTATCGTTTTTGGATTATGGGGATATTTAGTATCTGAAACACCGTCTTTAACATCCTTTATCCCGGTAATAACAGGAATTATACTTCTTATTTTATTTCCCGGATTTAAAAAAGGAAATAAGGTTATTGCTCATATTACGGTTGGATTAACTCTCCTTATCCTTATTGGCCTTATAAAACCTCTTATTGGAGCCATTGGAAGATCCGACAATGGGGCAATTTTAAGAGTGATAATAATGATGTTGTCCTCGATCACTGCCATGTATTTCTTTGTTAAAAGCTTAATAGATGTGCGACGATAGTGTCTATCCACTAATTATTTCATATATGATCCATAAGGGCCACTTATTCATACCTATTCTTTATGAAAACTTATTAGGTCTTCATTTTTTAAAAAAAGTTTAATTACTTTCACGCCAATTTTATCAACTAAATAAGCATCTTTATAATGTAAAATATGGTCGGGTTTAGCTAAATAAACAGGCTTTTTTATCTTGTTCTGAATTAGATGAAGAAATTATCTATATATCAGGTCGATGCTTTTGCAGAATATCCTTTCTCAGGAAATCCAGCAGCTATTGTTGTCCTGGATAACTGGCTGAGTGATGATCTGATGCAGAAAATTGCAGCTGAAAATAATCTTTCCGAAACGGCTTTCATTATTCAACATAATGAGTATTTTGAAATCCGGTGGTTCACTCCCACTGTTGAAGTAGACTTATGCGGGCACGCAACCCTGGCCTCAGCCTTTGTTATTTTTAGTTTACTAAAATGGAGGAAGGATAGTATTATTTTTAAGTCACTATTCAGTGGTGACCTTATGGTTGAAAAGAAAGCTGAACATTTCATATTAGATTTTCCAAAAGATGAATATCAAAAAGTTGAACTCCCGGATATACTGTTAAAAGGAATTGGATTAAAACCAGTTGAATGCTACAAGGGAAAAAAAGATTATATGTTAATTTATGACAGTCAGAATGACATTGAAGCAATTTCTCCTGATTTCAATTTGGTATCTAAGATTGATGGAAGAGGGGTCATTATATCTTCCGAGGGTAAAGAGTATGATTTTGTTTCAAGATTTTTCGCACCACAGTGCGGTATAAATGAAGATCCAGTTACAGGTTCAGCGCATACAACTTTAATTCCATACTGGGCAGATAGATTAAATAAGTCAAAGCTCATTGCAAAACAACTATCTTTTAGGTCTGGCATTATTTATTGTGAAAATAATTCCTTAAGAGTAAAAATCGGTGGCAAAGCCAAATTATTTTTGACAGGTGAAATTCATATAAATCAATAATAACAATGAAAATACTTGCTATAAGCAAATCCATGAAGGAAGTTAATTGGGAGCATCTAACAGAAACTCTTGAGAAAGAAGCCCTTGAAGCTTATAAAATGTATCTTGGTGAGATCATAAGGGAAATTTATTTTACTGATGACGGAGAGGCAGTTCTGATCCTTGAGTGCACAAATAAAAGGGAAGCCCGAATAATTCTCCAGAAATTGCCTTTAGTAAAAGGGAAAATTATTGATTTTAATTTATTTAAATTAATGCCATATAACGGGTTTTCAAGGCTTATGGATAATAATAAATATGCTTTGTGAATAATATTATCAAGTTTAAATCTGTTGCTATCTACTACATAGCTACTTCAATATGGCTGTTTAGCACACTTATACAAGCACAATCTATCAATGATCTTGGATCCTGGAATTCTGTTGGATTAAACTGGAAAGCCGGTGATAAATTGGCATTTCAATGGAATTCCCAGTTCAGAAGTGCAAATTTCTATAATCAGTTTTATCAGATTGATGCAAAATTAAATGTCTATTATTCATTGAATCACACAATCACATTTGTCGCAGGAACTGGCAGATATAATGTTTATTCAAAGGGAGGCGATTTTGTTAAACCATTGGTATTTAAGGAAATGAGGATCTGGGAAGAAATTGCCCTTGAACAGCATTTTTCAAGGATAATATTAGAAAACAAATACCACCTCGACCAGAGGTTTACCTCTGACGGCTACAAAAACCGGTTTAAATTTCGTATTGGAATGACTATTCCTGTTACACATTCTGAATTATTACCTAAAACTTTTTTTATCAATAGCTATGATGACATTTTCTATGTTAAGACCATTGAAATTAATCGTATCTATGGAGGATTTGGATATAGAATGAACATTGGTACCGTTCAGGCGGGATGGCTTCACCAGGTCAGGTACAGTTCAGATACAAAACAATATTTAAATATTCTTATTACCTCTATGATTATTGAAATCAGAAATAAGAAGTCTTAATTAAATAAATAATTCAAAATTGGATTATTTAAATGGTACATCGAAAAATTTATTGGTGTTGGAAAAATCTCTTAAGATCAAAAATTAGCTCAAACTTCAGATAGATTGTATTAAGTAAAGTAATTGTGAATACTGAATAAATCCCCTTTTTTTCTTAGTAATCAGTTAGTTGAAGAAAAAATAAATTTATACTATTTGAACATTTTAAATTCTTCAATGTTTATGTATTCAAATTAATAAACTTATTAAATTATGAAAAAGATTTTTTTGTTTTCCTTTTTAGTTTTTTTCCTGGCACAAATATGGTCACAGGAAGTTAAGTACGTTAAAATTCCCATGGTGGGCCAAGAAGCACCTTCATTTAATGCCGTTTCAACAAATGGTAACATTAATTTCCCGGGTGATTATGGGCGTACCTGGAAATTACTATTCAGCCATCCGCAGGATTTTACTCCTGTTTGCACATCAGAACTTCTTGAATTCGCTTATGCCCAAAAAGATTTTCAGAAGTTGAATGTATCACTGGTCGGTATATCAACAGATCCTATTAGCCAACATATTCAGTGGAAAAAAGCGATGGAAGAAATTAATTATCAAGGCAGAGGAACGGTTAAGATTAACTTTCCCATTATTGATGATGATAAATTGGTGGTTTCCAGGGAATATGGTATGATTCACCCTGAAAGCAATACGACAAAAGATGTTAGAAGTGTTTTCATCATTGATCCTGATAACATAATACAGGCAATGCTTTTTTATCCAATGAATGTTGGCCGGAACATCGAAGAATTAGAGCGTACTGTTATCGCCCTGCAAACTGCTAGAAACTACAAAGTTGCTACCCCAGCAAACTGGGAAGAGGGTAAAGACGTGCTTCTTCCTGTAAAACCTGTAACTGACAAAGAGAAAGAGGGAACTACTGAAGTTGCCTGGTTTATGACATTTAAGAAATTAAAATAATATCAGTTAACAGATATTTTTTCTGTGCATCGGAGTTCTCAACAAGATACTT
>CAZKMG010000097.1:0-11747 GCA_964553465.1 uncultured Bacteroidaceae bacterium | reverse complement strand
TTATTCATACAATCCATATGCGACAAATGATTTTTATTTTAACCGGTATATTACTACTTACCGTTAAAATTTCTGCACAACAAAGAGGAGCATGCGGCCCGGTTGATTATTACCACCCGATAATTTTAGATACGAATAATCATCTGGATTCATGGCATAAGGATAAGAATGGCCCTTTTGAATATATTTTAAATTTATCTGCTTCATGGTGGAAAAATACACCCGATGTCAACGGTTGGCCTGGATGGTGCACTGCAGCAGTATATGACAGGAATTATAATCAGAGTAACGGGGCTATACCCGGCAGTGCTTGCTCCTTTGCTATTATTGCCTGCCTTAAATATTACGTGTTTACAGGAGACACAGTGTATCTGAATATGGCACGAAGAACAGGTGATTTTATAATTCAACAGGATCTCACCGCTTCGACCTGTAAACATTATCCATCATTTCCCTATGCTGTAGGTTCTCTGGGAAACATTCATCCGGATGGTTCCGGGCACCCTTCATATAATTCAGCAATGAATCCTCCCGGGAATATTCAGCCTGATAAGGGAGCCATGCTTGGCGTTGCTTTGCTTGAACTGTACAAGGTATCTGGTGCTGAAAAATATCTGAAGACATCTATAAATATTGCAAATTGCTTATCAGAAAATGCTATAAAAGGAACTGCAACAAATTCACCCTGGCCCATGAAAGTCATGGCTGATTCAGGAACATACCTGGATGGAAAGTTCTCAGCAAATGTTAGCTATGCCTGCCGGCTTTTTGATGAACTGCTCAGAATTGGGCAGAAAGGAAACGGTAAATTCAGGAAGACAAGAAATGCTGTTTGGAACTGGCTGAAAACTTTTGTAATCCCTTATGATGATGCTTCACAGTGGCTAAATTTTTTTGAAGATCATCAAGGAGATGAAATTAATCCGACGCAGATAAACGCCCTTGAAACAGTCCGGTACCTCCTTGAAAAGAAAGAAATGGCCGACCCTGACTGGTTTAAACTTTCAGGGAAAATCATTGCACAGGTTCAGAACCGATGGGCAGTATCGGAGCTAGATACAGACGGATATGTCTGCATTGCTGAACAGGAAAAAGATAAATCTCCATATAACAGCCATACTGCAAGATTTGGATCAATTCTCGCGATGTACTACGAAACAGGAGCCGATTCCACCTTCAGGGATAACGCCTATCATTCATTATGTTACGGGATATATAGCGTGGAAGATAACGGTTTTACAAATACTTATTACAAAGCAAATGGAAGTGCACGTGCCTGGACATCTGATTCATTCGGCGATTTCCTTGGCCATTATATGGATGCATTAGCATCTATCCCTGAATGGGCAGGTAATGGAAATCATCTGCTGAAATCAAGCAGTACTATACAACATATCACCTATGAAACAGATCACCAGGTATCCTATACAACATATGATCCTCGAGGTACTGATAAGCTGAAGCTCATAAAATCTCCTACTTCAATTAAGGTAAATGGCGAGTTGGTTTCAACTTATACCTGGGATCCTGATTCCAGGGTACTTCTTTTACGACGATCGACAGGTAATAAGGTTGTCATCTCCATGTAATTAAAAACCAATATTCTTCTTATTTCGAATTTCATACAGGGATCATTTCAATTTTTCTCAAAGTCAAATTCTTTTTTCATTAAAAAATATTATTTTTAGTTAGAAATAGAAGGTTTGTGTACTTATCCTAATTTTGAATGAATCTTTAGCAAACTGATCATAGAATTCTACAACTGACTTAAAATAAATCTATATGGAAAAAGGAAAATGTGCCTCCCATTGTGGTTGTGACGGATTAAATCATTACAGCCGTCGTCATTTTATAAGGAATTCAGCTGTTGCTGCCCTGGGAATGTATTTTATAAATGGATGCAATTTAGTACACACTAAACATGGTTTTACGATTACTCCAATCAAAGCCTGTGGGCCGGCATCCCGATATATTCCCAAACTTAAAGCTGCTTTTGTCCGTCGAAAGGAAGACTATGGAATGTTATGGCCAGGAGCGGTTTACGATGGAGAGGCTGCATTGAAAATGTACACTGGTAAACTTACAGAAACCGCACAGAAACTGGGGGTAAAATTCGACCTCAGGCCTTTGCCCTTATATACTCCTGAAGAGACGGATGCATGGCTGGAAGAAACAAAAGCAGATGCTTCTGATGGACTAGTACTGATCTTACTTGATAAACAGCAATTTGCATGGGCTACTGCAAAAAAAATTGCTGAAACAGATATCCCTTCTATTATTTTTTCACCCCTCGGGACTTCATTTACGAGTAATACAGAAGGGTTAGCTGAACAGCCTGGTTGCGTTATTTTTTCAACCAATGATTTCGGGCAGGTTGCATCCGGAATGAAGATGCTTCATGCTGGTTCACGGATGCAGCATGCGAGATGTGTTGTTATCAAGGGAAATGAGCGGTTTGAAAAGTCTCTGTCAAATACCGGCATCACTTTGCAATATATACCGGCAGAAACCTTTATAGCCGAATACAATGCCATGCCCATCTCTCAGGAAATCGAAGAAATGGCAGATGAATATATCCGTCAGTCTAGACAAATGCGGAATGCATCAAGACAGGATGTAATGAACGGAATAAAGAGTTACAAGGTGGCCGGAAATATCCTTGAAAAAGAGCAGGCTGATGCCATCAGCATGGATTGTCTGGGAGCTCTTGGCTCAACTCCGATAAGCCTTCCATGCATAGCATGGTCGCGCATGAACGATGATGGAATTCCTGCAGCATGTGAAGCTGATACCGGAGCTATTGCAGCCCATATTATGGTCCAATACCTGTTTGACAGACCCGGTTTTCAACAGGATCCTGTAGCCGATACTTCCGATGATACTCTCATTGGCGCCCACTGCTCCAGCCCTACAAGATTAAATGGCTTCGGCAATCCACCGGAACCTTTCGACCTTATGCATCATCACGGAAACCGGGATGCTGTTCCCAGACCTATATGGAAAGTCGGCCAGCGGATCACCTGTCTGGATTTGCTGCCCGGAAATAGAAGTGAAAACGATCAGTCTAAATTACTGATCTCTACAGGGAAAGTTGTTGAGAACATGAATGTACCTCCTTCAGGCGGATGCGTTGTCTCGGTTAAAGTGAAAATGGACGGTGAACAAAAAGTCTTGACCTATCCTGGATTCCACCAGTTATTTTTCTATGGAGATTATAAGAAGGAACTGGTTAATTTTGCACAGCTTTATAAATTTAAAGCCCAGGTGGTGTAAACCAATCTTTTTCCTGCAAACCTGAATTCGGAAACCTAATAAATATAGTCCCTTTTTCATTGGTTTTGTTTTCCCTGCGTTTATGCTTTAAGTTTAATAAAAACTTGAGGTCTTTTATTGATATTAAATCGGGTATACCTTTATTATGACGAACAATGGGTTTATTCCTGATAAAAATTCCCATCTAATTTTCATATCTTAGCCACATACATTAAAAATCAGAACCATCTATTTAAGGGAATACTACCTGATGAGAAAACTGATATCTATAGGGTGCATTTGTTTATCATCCGTTCTTTACGGACAATCTACCCTCTTTAAAGAAACTTTTAAGAATAATGGATATTTTGACGGTCCTGCCAGTGATTACAATTATTATGATAACAGTAATAGTATGTACTCATCAGATATAATCAGGATCTCAAATTCTTCACCCTCCAATTATCCTGGTGCTTCCGGTGGATCTTTTCTATTTCTTGGACCTGTAGCAACCAGTGTTTTAAGACCCCTTATTGTAATCTCTGGAATAAATACTTCTGCTTATATTAATATAAAATTGTCTTTTGGGGCCACTACCTGGTGGGGCCCAGCTTCCGATTACATGGATATTTCCTACAGTACTAACGGCAATACCTGGACACTTATGGATGATACTGACCTATCCTCAGGATCATATATCTCTGCCACCTGGAGTAAAGTAACTTTAAATGAATCATTACCTTCTGCAGAAAACCTGAGACTTAAAATTCATGTGACCAGTACAAGTCAGATCGTTAAATTTGATGATATCGAGCTTACCGGTGATATATTAGAAAGCATTCCTCCTTCAACACCCTCAAACCTGAACTATTCTGACCTTACTTTCAATGGATTGCTGCTTAAATGGGATGCATCAACCGATAATACCGGTATTGCACGATATGATATTTATGATGGATCCTCCCTCCTGACATCTTCATTTTCCCCCTCGGCAAAGATTTTGTACTTGAATGCAGGCACACAGGCTACTCTCAAAGTCCAGGCTGTTGATCTCTCAGGGAATAAATCAGATTTCAGTAATGAGCTGATAGTCTCTATTCCTGATATGCCGGCAGACCATATCTTTTCATGGGAAAGAGATCAGGCTAAAGTCCTTGAAACCGGTGATCTGGAATGGCAACCTGAGGATTTTGAATTTATTACAGGCTCTTCTGTCAGGTATATCGATTATGAAAGTGGTAATGATAGCAATGATGGTATTAGCAAATCCACACCATGGCAGCATCATCCATGGGACCCTGCCTCCACCGGAATATCAGGAAGCACTACCGGCATACATACCTACGTTTTCAAAAGAGGTGTTGTGTATCGAGGTACATTCGAAGCTAAAGAATCCGGTGAGCCCGGGGATCCCATACGATTGACATCCGATCCTGCCTGGGGAACAGGTGAAGCCAGTATCTACGGATCGAGGAGGTTTACCTCCGGATGGATCAAAGCAGATGTATCAACCGCTCCAAAAATACCCGATCCTGGTAAAGTCTGGTACCAGGATATCACAGACTTTATGCCTAATACAAAGGTGGTTTGTGAACTGACTCCCTCAGGCATAAAAAGAGTATATCCAGCCAGAACTCCTAATTACCGGAATACACCTGATGATCCGATGAAAACATGGCCTGTCTGGACTAATAAAGAAACCTATGACGCAGTGAATAAAAACCTCTGGCTTGCTGATACAAAAAATATTACCCAATCAGATCCTCAGTATTATGTAGGCGGAACAGTGTGGAGCCAGGAAGATAAAATTGTAATGTGCACCGTATGGGGACAGACAATTAAATCATATGATCCCTCGAAAAACAGGATTTCTGTGGCCGACCAGAACTTCGGCGGAAAAGGCTGTCATTACTTTATTGAAAACACCCCCTATCTTCTTGATTCTACCAGTGAGTATTACTATGACGCTGCTTCAAAGCGAATGTTTATAAGACTTGAAGAAGATAAGGATCCCAATACTACAACTCTTGAAATTGCCATAACAGGCAAACTTCTAATTATGGATACTAAGCATGATATTGTAATCAGCGGTCTTACTTTCGGATTTACAACAGCAGATGCTATCAGGTTCGGGATCAATGATGGTATTGCAACCATTCAACTCTCTGGTTCATGCTATGATATTGAAATCAGTCATAATAAATTTACTTATGTAAATGGTGCCGTATCGGCCAGAAATATAAGTTCACTTGCAAACACTTCACATGATATCGTTGTATCCGACAACGATATGCAGGTTATTGATGATATGGCCATTGCATTCAGTAATGGGGGAAATGTCTATTTTGACAAAGTCAAAATCCTCAGGAACAGGATTTATGATAACGGGGCCCGCCATCTGGGACGATGGTACAGCTCTATCCCGGCCATCATTGGATATTTTATTGACGCGGAGATTGCAGGTAACATTGTTGATATTTCCTGGGGTAACGGACTTGATTTTTTCTGGGGTAAAAGCGGTACAGATTCCTCCTCCTCCATACCTTTTATCCGCGGTTTGGTACACCACAATAAAGCCTCAAATACGCTCATTGGCACGAACGATTATGGAGGAATTGAGAACTGGCAGGGAGGCCCGACTTATTGCTATAATAATATTTCCCATAATGCCAGTGGTTATAAACATTTTAATAATTCCTCCCTTGGTTATGCCTTCTATCATGACGGCAGTTTCAAACAATATATTTTTAATAATATAGCCTCGGGTATTTCCTGGAACCGGAACAATTCAGGTTTTATGCAGGTGCTGGGATTTTACAATATGTATGTTCACAACACAGGATACCGCATGAATTCACTTCATACCGGTGCAGTAAATGGCCTGGATTCAGGGGGACATAATTCTTACCTGGGTAACCTTGGCGACAGCGTAAACTATCAAACTAAAACCAGTCTCAAACCTGACCAGGTAGCTTTTGAATCGTATGGGAATAATGTATTCAGCAAGACAGCTTTCAGGGGAAGTTTTGTTACTGATGAGCAATCTAAGAGTGTATTCTGGACTGATAAAAACCTTGTTGATCTGGCCACTTTCAAAATGAATCTGGCAGATTATAAGCCACAACTCGATGAGGTAGGAATTGAAGCCATGAAACCTGTTATCCCTATGGCATATAATAGCGATTTTCGCCCTGATTCCGAAAGTGAAGCCATTGACAGGGGAGTAAAATTCTTTGCTTCATTCCCCTTATATGCCGTTGTTGGTGAGTGGAATTTCTATAAACATCCTGCCGACTCAAGTATTATCATGGCAGATAATTTTTATATGACCGATGAATATGCCAATCGCCAAACTTATTATACAGTTCCGGAAAATAATCTTAAAGCCCATGGAGTTACTCTCAGTAACTTTGTTAAAGGCCAACTGGAAGACTGGACTGAGGGTGCTCTTCACTTCGATGGTGCGCAAACCTATTGTGAGCTGGATCATACCATAACCAGCACAAAAGTATGTACTAATGTAGATATGACCACCAATAATTTTATTATAGAAACTTTCTTCCGGACAGAAAAAGATCATACTGTAGGTGTCATGATCTCAAAATATGATCCTTCAGGTAATGGATACCAGCTCGATATTGACCAGAATGGTAAAGCCAGGATCAGCCTTATTGAATCCGGATCTGTGGTATATTCTCTTGCCAGCTTTTCAGCAGTCAATGACAGCGCATGGCACCATCTGCTGGTTGAAGTCAACCGGTCCGGAAACCTGCATATTTTTATTGACGGAAAAATAAGTAATGGCTCTATTTCAGGTACATTCCCCTCTGCTTCATTATCCCTGGAAAATACAAGCAATCTTCTGGTCGGGAAAAATCATGACGGCAATTTCTTTCATGGCTCAATTGATTTCCTGAGAATATCAAAAGGGAACCTTGCGAATGCAAGGACAACCATACAGGAACTTTACGCATGGGAACTCGATGGTCCTTTCCTCAAAGATATAACAGGGAAGGAACCTATGGGTAAGCGTGATGCAGGAGCCATTGAAGTCGGTACTAAAACCTGTGAACTCAATGTTGTACCCGAAAAGTTGGAATTCCCGATGGAAGCAGGAAATTCTGACATTAACATAGACAGTGAGACTGGTTTTGAAATATATAAAACGCTGGGGTCATTTATTTCCGCTCAAACATCACCGGGTAAAATCTCAGTGTCTGTACCTGATAATTCCGGGACATTCACATCAAGGACAGGGGAAATCTGGTTGACCGGATGTAATGATTCTTATAAAATTTCCGTCAGCCAGGCTGCAGCCCCCTGTGTAGTTGACGCAGAACCTGATACAATAATATTTGGTACAGTTGCAGGTGATACTGTACTCACAATTGTCAAAAACAATCCTGTTACTGTGAATAAGACTTCCAGCTTCATAAGCGTTTCTTTAAATCCTGTGACAGACAGCCTTACTATTACTGTGGCGTCAAATTCCACCTCATCCAGGAGAACAGGTTATGTTTATATTATCGGCTGTAAGTCAGATACTATCACAATTATACAGGAATCATCAGTATCTGTGCATGATTGGCCATCCCAGGAAATAAAAATTTATCCGAATCCTTCTGAGGATGGCCGGTTCTTTATTTCCAGACCCGGGTATTCAGAAAAATCCCAGGTCACTATCCAGGACCTTACCGGAAAAGTATTATATAATTCATGGCTTCAAGGTGAATTTAAAGAAGTAGTATTTAACCATGAAAAAGGATTTTATATCCTGAAAATCTTTAACAAGGAGTATTGTTACACTTACAAAATACTAATTAAATAGATAGTCTGAAAATATGCCTCAATTATCCCGGGAATTTCAGGTCTTTGTTAAACCGGTTGGAGCTATGTGCAACCTCAGCTGCCACTATTGCTATTACCTGGAAAAGAAAGATTTATATAAAGATGGATTACTACGTATGTCATCAGATCTTCTTGAGAAATATATTATTCAGCACATAGAAGCTTCCACAGAGCCATACATCTTTTTTTCCTGGCATGGAGGGGAACCCACCCTGGCCGGACTTGATTTTTATAGGAATGCCGTAAAGCTACAGCACAGGCATTGCCCTCCCGGAAGCTTTATTGTGAATGGCATCCAGACAAATGCCACCCTGCTTAATGAGGAATGGTGCAGTTTTTTTGCAGAAAATAATTTTATGGTCGGGGTCAGTATGGATGGCCCTGAAGAAATACATAACCTGCATCGGGTCTCAAAGGATCAGGGACCCACATTTCATAAAGTCATACGCGGTTATGAATTGTTAAGGAAATATAAGGTTTCAATTGAAATACTCTGTGTTGTGAACGCAGATAATGTGAAGTATCCCCTGGAGGTATATCGTTATTTTAAACAACTCGGAGCATCATTTATGACTTTCCTCCCCCTTGTGGAACGGCAAGTTGATCATGCCATGGATATAAGTCATAATTCAGTCCCTTCGGAAGCTTTTGGAATTTTTCTTTCAACCATTTTTGATGAATGGCATGAAAAGGATATCGGCAACGTTAAGATTCAGCTATTCGAGGAAGCAGCAAGAACAGCCTTTAATCAGGACCATACACTTTGTATATTTAAGAAGACTTGTGGTGGGGTTCCGGTCGTGGAGTATAACGGAGACTTTTACTCATGCGACCATTATGTAAATTCCGAAAACTTATTAGGCAATATTAAGGATATCTGCTTAACCGATCTCCTGGATAGTGAAAGGCAAAAAGCTTTTGGGCAGGCAAAGCTGGATACCCTTCCAAAATATTGTCTTAATTGTGAAGTGAGGTCCATGTGCAACGGGGAATGTCCAAAAAATAGGTTTATCAAAACACCAGATGGAGAACCCGGTTTAAATTATCTGTGCAGTGGATACAAATTATTCTTTACCCATTGCCGGCCTTTTATTGAGGCTGTCGCCCTGGCCTGGAAAAATCAGCATTCATGAATTGTACAAAGTCACAATATTGAATGACTTTTACAACATGAATTATTTTATTTATTTCTGAAAAACAAATTAAAAATAGTAAGATTCGTATTTCAAGAAACACTATGCTCAGCTTTTCAATTTTTCTTTGAAAAACGCAATCGTCCTGCTCCAAGCCAACTTAGCTGCCTTCTCATTATACCGGCCAGGATTTGAATCATTGTTGAAGGCATGCCCGGCTCCTTCATACATAAATATCTGGTGCTCAATATGTGCCTTTTCTAATGCTTCTTTAAATGCTTCAATACCCTGATTAATCCGCTGATCGTTCCCTGCATAATGCGCCATGATAGGAGCTTTTATTTTTGGAACATCCTCTGCCTTTGGTTGCATGCCGTAATAAGGAACAGCAGCATTCAATGTGGGACATAATACTGCGACTTGGTTGGTCATCCCACCTCCCCAGCAGAATCCAGTACAACCCACTTTACCATTTGCATTAGGATTAGTCTGGAGGAATTTAACTGCGGCTACAAAATTTTTCGCTGTCTGTTCACTATTCAACTGCCCTATCATTGAAACGGCTTTCTGCGAATCACCTTCGGGTGTACCTCCTAATGGAGATAAAGCATCCGGAGCCATGGCCAAAAATCCCTCCTTCGCCATCCTGATAGTAACGTCTTTAATATGAGGCTGAAGTCCCCTGTTCTCATGAATTATCAATACAGCTGGGTACTTCTTATTTTCCTTTGGCCTGGTAAGGAAAGCTTTAACATTTCCTGATTCACCTTTGTAAGTTATATTTTCTGTGAGGAGTCCCTGTGTGCTTTCCTGAAATACGGATGCATGAAGATAATTTTCCTCTAACAGTGGAACTAAAGTCAGAGCTGCAGCAGTAGTGCCCGTATATACGGCCATTTTTTTCAAAAAATCACGGCGGTCGATACTTCCTTGTTTATACCTTTCAAAAAGACTGATGATTGGTGTATCCATAGTTTTTAAGTTGAGTAAGTTATTATTTAATGTAATCGAATTTTAACCCTTAAAATTTATAGATAAAGATCTGGTTATCAATTAACTTAATAAGTTACAAATATTTTTATGAATTCACAAAATTTTTCTTTGACTTCAGGACTTTCTTATCATTAATTCTTAAGGTTACAAAATTGAGATGATTCTTTTTCTTTCATTGGAGAATACTGTATTATCATGGTCTGTCTTCAAACTAAAGAAAACACAGATCCAATCTTTAACTTTTTATTATAGATATTGACTATAGATTACTCTTTTACTAATTTTATATAGTTTAAAATAATTTATGCTTTGGCCTAAAAAGCAACTCAATAATCTTTAGTATCTAAAGTATAATAGAGTTAAATAATAAATTGTTATGAAGGCCATTATCAGGATTCTCAGTATTCTTCTGCTAATTCTATTAATAGGAACATCATGTGAAGAATACCTGGATAAAGCCCCCGAGGTAAGGGCTTCGGATAATGATGTATTTGGTAAATTCCTCAACTTCCAGGGGTTCGTTGAAGATCTCTATCAGGGAGTTGTTGATCCAACCCTTATTTCAAGAGAATCGGAATGGAACTATGCCGATGACGGTATTAACTCTGAAGGAAATATGCTGATTGAATATTTCGCAAAAGGTGATTATTGGAGATGGCAAAATTTTAGCTGGAGTCCATTTTGGGGAAGTTCCAGTACCTCTGCCCAACCCACTGGATTAAGGAAATTAGGCTATTGGAAAACCGGATGGTATTGCATCAGGAATGCCAACCTGGCTATTGAAAATATTAATAAACTAAGTGGCACTGATGAAGAGCATAACATTATTCTTGGTCAGGCTTATTGGTTCCGCGCTTATTTTCACTTTGAGATCCTGCGTTCATGGGGCGGTATTCCCTATGTTGACAAAGTATTTACACCTGCCGATCATGCATTGAATCAGCCACGACTCAGTTATCATGAAACAGCTGAAAAAATTAATAAGGACTTTGAAAAAGCAGCCCAACTGCTTCCTTTTGATTGGGATCAAACCATTGTTGGTCAGGCAACATACGGAAATAATGCAGGACGTTTAACCAAAGGTGCTGCTTACGGTTTTCTTGGTAAAAACTTGCTTTATGAAGCCAGCCCCCTGATGAACCAGCTGGAGACCGGGAGTTACACATATGATCAGGAGCTTTGTAAGAAAGCAGCGACTGCTTTTTACGAAGTGATCAAATTAACCCATCAGGGTATATATGGACTGGAAGACTGGGCTGATTATAAGAATAATTTCTATACCCTTACCAAACAAATACCTCTTGGAAAAGAAATTGTTTTCTCGCACCCGGTTTACGGCTATAAACGCTGGAACTATGGAAATCACCAGATGACTTGTCTCGGTGGATGGGGTTGTTATCTCTCGCCTTCGGAAAATTATGTGGAAAACTTTGGTATGGTAAACGGATTGCCTCTTGACGCAGCCTGCTCAGGATACGATCCTTCGAATCCATGGGTAAATCGCGACCCGAGATTTTATTA
>CAZKMG010000096.1:0-11762 GCA_964553465.1 uncultured Bacteroidaceae bacterium | reverse complement strand
TGCGACAGTCATATTCAGAGCCAATGCTATATCTACTAATGATTTGCGATCCTGTAGAATTGCAGTAATAAACTCATTCATTAAATAACCATGCGAACCGCCATGTCCTCCAAGAGGTACACCCGGAGGTATCGGAGGACGATGAAGAGTTGGAAGAGTTTCTTCGAGACCTTCGTATTTTTGGTTAAAAGAACCCTTTTGTCCCCTGACCCGACCTCTTTCTCCTTCATCACCAGGAGTATCCCAACTGACACCCATTCGGGCCGTACCCCCTTCACTGGTTCTGAACAATGCTATTTCTGTGCCAAACGGGTTTTTGTACCGGTTATTTTCTGCTTTCAAATGATTGATTATACTTGGCATTCCAAGACATGAAACTTCTGTAAAACGTCCACCGGTCACACCTATATGGTATGCATTTGAGTGCGTCGGATACCATTGTGGTGGCAGACCAACCCTCCAACCCCTGAATGAATCGATAGGTTCACTCATATAATGAAAATACTCTCCCTCAGAATATACAATCTCACCAAACCCTCCGGCTTCATATATCCTGTTCATGGAGTAGAGGTCCTCACGAAAGCAGGAAGTCTCGAACATCATATATTTGAGGCCGCTGTGCCCGACTGTTTCGAAAAGCTTGTCTGCATCCTCAAGAGATCCGAATACAGCAGGAACAGCAGAAGCCACATGTTTGCCATGTTTAAGTGCTTTGATAACATGATCTGCATGACTTGCAGCATCAGTAGCTATAAACACTGCTTCAACAGTATCATCTTTTATCATTTCCTCAAGCGATGGATATGTTTTTGAGCATCGGCAAACTTTTGAAAGCTCCGCACAACGGTCAGGCAATAGATCAGAGACAGCCACAATTTCAACATTAGGATGATTCTGGAAACCAAAATCCGCACCAAATTTACACACACCATAACCTGCTATACCCACCCGGATCTTCCGATCCGAAACGGGTAACCAGCCCTTAGAAGCTTCCTGGTCATCATGAGCTCTCTCAAATCCCTGTATCGGAGGAATACCCTCCGATCGTTTTTCCGTATTCTTTCCTCTTGAACAACTAATCTGGTTAAGTCCCAGTGCAACGGCTCCGATACCAGCTGTATGTATAAAAAAACGCCGGGAGATGGATTTGGACGCAGTTGGATTTTTTGGACCAACGTTTACTAAACTGTCCTTGTTTTGAAATGTGTGCTTAAAGCCTTTCGGTTTCATAAAATTTAATAATTAGATTATAGTAATGATATACTTCTACTAATTTGTATTAATCTTCGTAAGCGTTAATCCAGGATTATTTTTTTCTGCAATTTATAATCAAATTGTGTGTATTCAAAACCTATGATACGATTTCACTCTTACATGTAATATTTATTTTTATGTTTTTAGATCCTTAAATGAATTGGCTATTTAAATTTACCGGGGATCGTAGATTCAGAATAAGATAAATGAAGTCACATACATGTGCTAAAGCTTGTTTTCAATTTAAATGTAATGGTACTATGGGCACAATCTTTTTTGAATTGGGAAAAAGAACTTGTCGTTTGAAAAGATGATGAATTTTGTTGGGGATTCTTATGGAATGTAATCAAGGAAGCAAACATTTTCTTCAACAGGTTTATCGAAAACTTTAAACCAGAAAAAGCTAAATTAGATTGAAGATTTATATTCAGGTATTAATTAAAAATGCTGATAAACTCTACATCTTTAATATTCAAATATTTGCAGAATCTATTTTTTAAATGTAAATTTATTTACTGAAAAGAACCTGAAGTTACATGCTACTATTTCGACGCAATTCTTTATGTAAGTTATGCAATGGCTCTGTGAAAGCGTGTTTTGAGTTGCAATCATAAGGTAGGGGATTAATCTTAAATGTATTAATCTGCAATAGATAAGCTCTTTATTATATTTAAAGAGTAATGTCAGGAAAAAATGTTCATATTATTGCTAATCCTATTGCCGGTGGAGGACGAGCTGGCAGACTTATACCTAAACTCCTTCCGAGAATTGAAAAAAGGTTCGGCACAAATTATTCCATTCATGTTACCCAAAAACCCAATGAAGCAACAATAATTGCCCGGAATTCCATTTTGGCCGGTGCAAATCTTATTATAGCTTTAGGTGGAGACGGTACAGTTCAGGAAATAGTTAATGGATTTTTTCATGACACAAAAATTATTAATCCGGATTGCGAACTTGGAATATTAAATTATGGTACCGGAAAGGGTTTGACGCAGACTCTTAATTTACCGTCAACACTTGAAGAACAGCTTGACCTGATAGCTTCTTCTTCAAACAATCTGATAGATGTTGGTTATATTAAATGTAAGGATAAAAGAGGTTCAAATCAAGAACGATTCTTTGTCAACGAATGTCAGGTTGGTATTGGAGGCGTCGTAGTAACAGGTGTAAGTATGTGGCACAAGTATTTGGGAGGTACACTAGCATTTGGGTCAGTTACATTAAAACAAGCACTTTTTTTTAATGCGCCTCACATGATGGTTGAATTTGATGATAAGCAGAAAATTTCTGGAAATTTAATAGGAGTGGTGGTTGGTAATGGAGCTTTCTGTTCAGGTGGAATGAAACTCACACCTGATGCAAAACCAAACGATGGGCAATTTGATATTCTTTTAATACACGACATGCACATTTTTAGTCGAATTTGGAACTTTACTAAAATCTATTCTGGAAGACATATTAAATCACAAAATTTTGCGCTTCGCCGAAGTAAGTCGATCAGCATTAAATCTGAAGAACGCGTACTTATTGAAGCAGACGGCGAGTTAACTGGTATAGTACCCTGCAAAATTTCTTTGATACCTGCTGTTTTAAAGGTCAAATCAATCATATAAGGATTGTATGAAAAAGTACCTTGGACAATTAAGAAAATTTGAGTTTGAATCACGGATTTTCATTTCATTTGCTATTGTAATTATAGCCTGCATACTCTCTTTTATTGTCTGCAGGTCGGCCACCGACATTATAATTATAGTAGGCAGATGGTTTGGACTGGAACCTGAATTTTCTCTTCGAACTGGCTACCTGATTATAGCTGTTTTATTGGTAATTTCTACGCTAATCCGAATGTGGGCTGGGAGCATACTTACTTCTCAAAGGGTAATGGCTTTTAAAGTTCAGAAAAGCTTTTTAAACACTTCAGGTCTTTATAGGCTGGTTAGAAACCCAATTTATCTAGCTGACTTTATTGCATACTTTGCATTTGCATGTTGCTTAAAACCTGTTGGTCTTATATTGCCAATTCTTATATATATTCATTATACTCAACTTGTGATCTACGAGGAAAAATCACTGGAACAAACTTTTGGAGAAAGCTTCAGGACTTTTAAAAAAACAACGCCAAGATTTATTCCTAATTTCTCAAGTATACGTCGATTTTGTCCCCATATCAAGGATTTTCATATCAATTTAGATGGGTTCAGACATAATGCATTATACCTACTTTTTATACCTGGCTTTATTGTAGCTGCATTTTCAGGTAATCTTATATATGCTATAATCATAGGCCTTCCGGCGGTAATTGATTGGGCGATAGTTCATACAATCATAGGAACATCGGACACTTTTCGTGTAATAAAAAAAGAGCAAATTCCTGAGCAAAATACGCAACTTTCTAAATCAAAAGTCTTTTCAGATATTCTGTATGCACAGTGCTGGGAAGATCCGGAAATTGATAGACAAGCGTTCAATATTACTTCAGAAGATGTAATATTTTCGATAACTTCAGGCGGATGTAATATTCTGGCATTTCTTTTAGATAACCCACGTAAAATAATATCACTGGATCTCAACCCTTCTCAGAATTACTTACTTGAATTGAAAATGGCAGCTTTCAAAACACTTAATTATGATGAAGTTTTAGAGTTTCTTGGTATTCTCCCCTCTGAAAGACGACTTGAGCTGTATGCAGAATTAAGATCATCAATGAAGTATGAAAGCGTTGAATATTGGGATAATCAAACAAATAAAATCCGTAAGGGTATAATCCATTGTGGCCAGTATGAAAGATATATGCATTTACTTAAAAAATTGTTCAATGTGATAGTGGGAAGATCTTTAATTCAAGAATTGTTTGCAGCCAAAGATCAATCGGCACGTAAAATTTTATTTGATAAAAAATGGAATAACATGCGCTGGCGGTTTTTTACATGGTTTTTTCTGAGCCGTTTTTTCATGACAATACTATTTGAAAAAGCATTTTTTGATCAGCTAGAAGAAACATTTTCTTTTGGATCACATTTTCGTAATGTCATTAAAAGAGCAATTACTGAACTTCCAGTTAGAGAAAACTATTTTCTTTCTTACATACTATTAGGAAATTTCTACAGTCTACAGCATTTGCCAATATACCTGCGTATGGAAAACTTCGATAAAATCCGTAATGGACTTAACCGGATAGAATTTGTAAACAGTAGTTGTGAAAACTACTTTACCTCACTACCCTCAGACAGTATTTCAAAATTTAATTTTACAAACATCTTTGAATGGATGCCGGCAGAAGCATTTGAAAAACTACTCAAACATACCATTCGGGTAGCAAAGGACAAATCGATCATTACTTACAGAAACCTTCTTGTTTCCAGATCAAGACCTGTAAGTCTGAAGAAGTGGATAAGCTCACAAAATGAATTATCAGAGAAACTCCACAAAGAAGATTTGTCTTTTATCTACAAAGCATATGTAGTTGAACAGATTAATAAATAATTATGCCCTACAGGGTAAAGATGATATCGGATATTCAGGGAATGAAGGACTTTCTGGAACTTCCGGTTAAAATCTATAAAAACGATTCAATCTGGGTCGCACCGCAGGTATCTGAAATTCAACGGATACTTAATGCTAATTCTAATCCCTATTTCAGAAATGCAAGTCTAAAAAAGTTCATTTGTTACAAAGGAGAGGAGCCTGTTGCAAGATCAATTTTTGTAATAAACCATGAACACTGGAAGAAATTCGGGAAAAAAACTGCCTTTTTTGGATTTTTTGAATCAATAAATGACGAAGAAGCCTCCGGGTATCTGTTTGAGGAGGCGGGGAAGTACTGCCGCTCAGAAGGTGCTGAGTTTCTGGAGGGGCCATTTAATCCTAACCATTACTCAGAAATGGGTATCCTTATCAATAATTTTAACTCTCCACAGATTTTCTTTGAAACGTATAATCCTGAGTATTATCTAAAACTCCTTGAAATGTCAGGATTTCATGTTATGTGCAATCTGCATACAAGGATCAACAGGAATACTGGAGATTATGTTCGCCATCGTTATGATCTGTCTTCCAGACAAAAATGTAGAGACTTCTCTGTAAGGCATTTTAATTTATTTAAAATAAAAGCCGAACTGGAACGAATACGAGAAGTGAATAACGATGCATTCTCAAATAACTGGTATTTCCTACCCCTTACATCTGAAGAATATTTATTTTCAGCTAAATTCATGTTTTTTGTTACTTATCCAAAACTGAATATTATAGTTGAACATCATGGAGAACCTGTTGGTGTACTCCAATGTGTTCTAAACATCAATAATCTGTTACAACCCATGAAAGGTAAATTTAATATGTTTGATTTACTCGGATTTTTAAGAAAACGCCCTTGGATTAATGAAATAATCATTTATGCCATCGGAGTGAAAAGAGCATATCAAAAGACAGTTGTATTTAAACTTTTGTTTGAATCTGTGTGCAAAATTGTTCAGCGTTATCCAATTGTCTCAACAACATGGATGACTGAAGATAATGTTTCTGCCATACGAGCATCTGAACTGCTTGGACTTGAACCATACAAACGGTTTGCTATTTATGAAAAAGTCTTATAAAAATGTTGTTATGTCAGGGAATTTTAAAGTGAAAAACATACGACCCGATTTATGGGGACTTGAAGTAAACCAACAGGGTGAATTGATGGCAGGTGGATGCAGTACGGTTCAACTGGCAAATGTTTACGGGACACCATTACATGTTGTTGACGAGAAACGTTTGAAAAATATCTCGTGTGACTTCATAAGGATATTAAATGATACTTATCCCGGAAAAGTTTCCGTACATTTTGCTTTTAAATGCAATTCGGTGCCTGGAGTCGTAAAGATAATAAAACAAGCAGGATTAAAGGCTGAGATAATGAGCGAGTACGAATTGAAACTGGCGCTTTATCTTGGCTACCCCGGGGAAGATATTATAATTAACGGCCCTTACAAACCCGATGAACTTCTCAGTATGTGCCTTGAAAAAGGTGTTCGTTTTATTATAATAGACTCTCGCGCAGAGTTAATGAGGCTAAACAGGTTATGTGAGACGTTGAGTAAAGAAGCTGATATTTTACTTCGGATAAATCCTGATTATGTCCCAAAGGGAATGAATCAGGGAAGTGCGACAGGCAGTCGTAAAGGATGTGCATTCGGACTTGATCTTAAGGGAGGTGAAATATATAAAGTGCTGGATGATTTAGAAAAACTGAGAAAAATACATTTCCATGGCTTTCATTTTCATATTGGTACTGGAATTTTTATACCAGATGAATATCGTAAAGTGCTTGAATGTCTTAAAAATCTTGTTAATAATACACGCAAAAGGAATTTAAGAATCAAAGTATTTGATATTGGTGGAGGATTAGCCGCTTATACAACAAGAGAGATGACTACTCTTGAAATGCTCCTATATCAGGGATTTGAACGGCTGCCGAAAGCTCCAGTATACAGGATGAAATTCACATTCAGTGATTTTGCAGAAACAGTGACACGAGGAATGAAAAAACTATTTAACCCGGATGAAATTCCTGAATTAATTGTTGAACCAGGACGTTCCATTGCCAGTTCTAACCAGCTGTTATTGCTCAGAGTACACCAGGTTAAAGATCGCTCCGGTATTAGGAAGTGGCTGATCACTGATGGAGGTATTGGAACTGTAACCATGCCAACATTCTATGAATACCATGAAATGTTTCTCTGTAATGATATAAACCGGCCAAGAACAGAACGCGTAACTATAACTGGGCCAGTATGTTTCGCCTCTGATATTGTGTACCGTAATAAGGTAATGCCAGTAACGTACCCGGGTGAGGTTCTGGCAATTATGGATAGCGGGGCTTATTTTACAGCATGGGAATCGTCATTCGGATTCCCTCGTCCTGCGATAGTTTCAGTTGCTGCTGGGAAACACCATCTAATTCGTAAAAGAGAGTCATTTGAAGACATGATTGCTCGGGATAATTTAGGCCAGGATTTAAAATGATCAAAAAGCATGATTCATTATATTCAGATTGTATATTGATTTCTATACTAGCAGGTTAATTATTAATTACTTAAATAATAAAATATGAAATTTGCGTTACACCAGACAGATAAAGATCCTGTACGTGATAAATTTTCATCAGAAATCATTAATGAGTTTATTAACCACGGGCATTATCTTGTCTCCGAAAAAGAAAGTTTAAACTTTGTTTTTAATCTAATTAACATTGATGAACCTAAAGCATACAGACGGAAAGCTCAGCAAGAATTCGTTGTAACATTTGGAGTACTTACAAAGCGCGTTGAAGATTTAAAATCACTTTGTTATATTGCATTGGTTAAAACTTTGTCCAATCTTACATTCTGTATTGATCTTTCCAAAAACGAGCCCGTTCCAACAATTTATTATGTCACCCCTGAAGTTGGATTCGTAAGCTACCCGTTTGATCCTGCCAAGGTCTATAACAGCATAGCTCCTGTGGCAAATTCTCACTTTTTTATCCATAACCAGATTATTGTCAATTTACCCCAATCTGATCAATTAAATTTACCTGAAATTGAAGAATTAAAACATTATGGAAGCGTTCTTGCAAATATGGGATTTCTGCCCGCTCCATTCCCAATTAACAAAATCCTAAGTAAGGATTTAATTAAACATTTATACCGGTTTTATGAAATAAAAGGACTAAGTTATGGAAACCTGAGTGTAAGAGGTAATTATCCGGGAATCAATGGTAATACCTTCTGGATGACGGCCAGAGGTGTAAATAAAGGAAATTTAAGAGCTGTAGGTAAGGATATACTTTTTGTCACAGGTATTAATACCAAAGAAGGGAAAATGATAGTTAGTGTTCCTTCTGATTATGATCCAAAAGTAAGAGTATCAGTTGAAGCTATTGAACATTATATGATCTATCAGACATTTCCGGAGGTTGGTGCCATATTACATGTTCATGCATGGATTGAGGGTGTACCCTATACTGCTCAGAATTATCCTTGCGGCACAATAGAACTTGCTGAGGGAGTTGTTGAATTATTAAAAAAGAGCGATACTCCTCATTGCACAGAAGTTGGATTAAAAAACCATGGACTTACAGTTACGGGTCCCAGCCTTAAAGGTATATTTGACCGTATAAAGAACAAACTCCTGAAAAATGTTCCAATGTTTGAATGATTATGTTCGCACTAAAGACATTACTGGAGCAACACCTTAGATTCATACTGACGGTGTTTGGTATTGCACTTTGTGTAATGCTGATGTTATTCTTATTATCTGTCTATAAAGGCGTTTCTGTTGGTTCGGTTGAATATATCCGTGAAAGTGACGCTGACCTATGGATTTTGCAACGACATGCAACAAATATTCTTCGCAGTACATCAATACTTAATTCTAATTATAGTGAGGTTTTAAAAAACATTGAGGGTGTCAAATCGGTTGCACCTGTGCTTTTTATTCTTGCTTCAATAAAGATGGAGGAGAGTTCTGCGACAGTTTATCTCACAGGATTTGATCCTGTAATCGGTGATGGGGGGCCTCCATCGCTTTTAAAAGGGACTAACCTGACAGAAAATAACCAGATTATCTTGGACCGTGCCTTTGCAGCTAAATATAAGATTGACATTGGAGACAAACTACCTATTAAAGATGATACTCTTACAGTTGTTGGTGTAAGCACTGGCACGAATATGTTTGTCATTCAGTATGCGTTTATTACTCTTCAAAAAGCACATCAGATTGTCGGATTACAAAATATTGTTTCATGTTTTCAGGTTAAGGTACAACCCGGAACCGATCCTTCGCATGTTGCCAACCTTATAAGATCTGATTTGTCAGATATAGCCGTTTTTGACCGAAAGAACTTCCTTGCTAATAATATTCATGAAATGGAATCGGGTTTACTCCCTCTTTTATATATAATAGCATTTATTGGTGCCATTGTATTAACTGCGATTCTAAGCCTGATTCTTTCGGTAAATGTTCTGGAACGCAGAAAAGATTATGCAATAATGAAAGCCCTGGGCTCACCAGGAACCTTTATCCCCGGAATAGTGATACTGCAAGCCCTGATCCTGGCAGGAGGTGGTATGGCGGTAGCGCTTATCCTCTTTTTCCCATTAACTGGATTAGTGGAACAACTCTCACCTGAAGTATCAGTACAATCATCATTATTCCAGATAATTGTTGTTTTGGCAGGAGTTGGAATAATAAGTCTGATAAGCTCATTTATACCCATTCGAAAGCTAAGTAATATTTATCCACTTGAAGTATTCAGATGAAAACTGAAACAGAATACAACAGTGTTGCAAGACTTGTAAATGTCACAAAAAGTTACAATGGAGGGCGAAAAGAAACTGCTGCTCTAATGGAAGTATCATTTCAGGTTAGTGCCGGAGAAATGATTCTACTGCTCGGACCAAGTGGTAGTGGTAAAACCACGCTATTGACACTATTGGCAGGCTTACAGCAACCATCAGCAGGTGAGGTCTGGATATTCGGGAAAAAAGTTAATGAATATTCATCAAAAGAATTGCAGATACTTCGTACCAACAGAATTGGATTTATTTTCCAAACATTTTATCTACTCGATTCATTGACAGTACTTGATAATGTACTACTGGTAATGAAATTTGCTGGGGTCAAGAGAAAAGAGGCACAATCCAGGGCACTTCATTTCCTTGATAAATTTGGGGTAAAACATCTTATACAGGCATATCCAAAAACGCTCAGCCAGGGAGAAAAGCAACGTGTAGCAGTTGCAAGGGCGCTTGCCAACGGAGCAGAATTTATTATTGCAGATGAACCAACAGGCAGTCTTGCATCAAATCAGGGTATGGCAATTGTAAGTTTTTTAAAGGATAGCGTTAAAACTGAAAACCGCTGCGTCGTAATGGCCAGTCATGATGAAAGAATTGCAGGTTATGCCGATCGGGTGTTTTATTTGAATGATGGTATGCTAAAACAGGAAATTTAGTTAAATATTTAACATTTTTATTCCTCACATCTATTAACGTCAATGATTTGGAGAAAGCGTTAGTCCAGGATTGTTAGTCTCTGCAATTTATAATCAATTTGTGCGCATTCAAAACCTATGATACGACTTCATTCGAAGTCCGTATTTGCGTTATTTCACACCAGCAAGTATGCAAAAGTGCCCTAAAAATAAAGAAGCCCCCAGTATTTCTGATGAAGGCTTCTGAAAATATGGACAATAAACGCACTAAAATTTAACTTTTATAATATTATAACAATTTAGTTATTTAAATGTTTAAATAATGCAAATAATATTTTCTAATCCCTTTACTTACAATATCATAAAAATAAAGAAAGCACAGGATTTCCCCTAGGCCTTTTCTAATAAATACAATAATTACATGAAAAAATTGCAAAGTACTTCATAAGGTAAAAGCCGGACAAATTGACACCTCATTCCGGTTTAAATGGATCCTGCTTGGTCGGTTTCAAGTGTTTGTTATTAATTTATATATGATAATTGCTGCTTTTATCGACTAAAGCTGATTAAGACGTTCCGCTTGTGTATTTTTAGCTAAATTTTTCTAAAACTTATAATAAAGAATAAATTAAATTAGCTTTGTTAAAATAAATTTCTTTGTTATGGAATTTGAAATAGATAAGTTTGAAAACCATACTTTGATAAAAGTAATGGAAGAAAAATTAGACATGCACATAGCTCCGAATTTAATATCTCATCTGATGCAGGTTTCTGATAATGGTGAAAAAAATATAATCCTTGACTTGAGCGATTGTCGATATTGCGATTCTTCGGGTTTAAGTGCCATCCTTACGGCATCCAGGTTATGTAAAAATTCAGGGGGTACTTTTGTTCTGAGCGGGCTGAAGGATGCAGTCCAAAGATTTTTTACCATTTCCAATTTAGACACAATCATCAATATTACCGAAAATATCAAAGATGCAGAAGCCCTTATCAAGGATTGATTATTTTATGTCATCTATGTAAGCTGGACCAAACCTGGTTTAGTCTCCCCTGTATTCACTCTATCAAATAATCGGACCTATTTTGAGTAATTCTAGCTTTTTTATTTTTACCATTTATTCAGGATTGTTTTTAACAACCTACAAACAAATCCAACCCATCACCACTGTCTGGCTGCATTTGTGATTCATATTGCCGTAACCTTTTCTTTTCCGCCAAAGCATTTTTTCGGTAACCCAGGTTGGCTGCCAGATAAATACTGGACATTCTTAAATTTCCCGCAAACCTCTTAATGATACTGGGTATAGTATTAAAAGCAGTTTTGGCCTTGATTTTAGCAACTACTACGATCATTCTAACTCCCTCATTTCTATCAAGATGTGACGGGGCTCACTTTCCGCCGCGCCCATAAGGCGCCAGCGCAGATCACCCCCGTTTCTACCCCTAAGGCTGGCTCATCAACTCGTCAAGATCCAAGGGTTCGCCCTTGGAGGGTTCTCTTCGGAGTTTGATAGCGCCGTCCGGACATACACTCTCGCAAACCCCGCAG
>CAZKMG010000095.1:0-11865 GCA_964553465.1 uncultured Bacteroidaceae bacterium | reverse complement strand
TGCCTGGAAGTACTTTCCATCCGACCTTTGAAATAAATTTTTTTCTAATGAAATTAATTACCGCCATAATTAGAGAGGTTCAGCTTGATGCAGTGAGGGAAGCCCTGATTAAAGCTGAGATTACCAGAATTACCGTAAGTCGTGTTTCAGGCAATGGTCAGCAAAGGATTGAAGAAATGTACAGGGGACAAAGGATAATCCCGGATCTGATCCCAAAAGTCAGAATTGAAATTGCTGTAAATGATTCGTTTGTTGATATTTCGGTTGATACAATTATTAAAGCTGCCCGTACAGATGGCTCCGAAGGTAAAGTTGGCGATGGGAAGATTTTTATTACACCACTGGAAGAATGTATTAGAATACGAACCGGTGAAAGAGGCGAAAAAGCCATCTGAAAAACCTTTTCACTTTAGCGTTCCATGGATAACCCTGTCCACATAAGAATATTTCCTTTCTTATGGTTCAAGCTTTAATATTCATGCCCTGAAATATATTTAATTTTCTGATTTGGATAAAAATTATATATATTTTTGACTTTCTTACGAATATATTGATTTAAAATAGTTATGCAATCCTTCAAAATCCTGTTGATTATATCTGTTACTTTGAATTTTTATTTGGTACAAAAGGATTTTGCTCAAGAAGGAACCAGGTTTGTATATTATGGTAGAGACTACTTTTTGTTGGAGGGAACAACTTTCCCTGATTCTGTTAAAGAAAGTCCATATGATAGATTACCAATGTCCCTAAAAACCAGGGTCAGGACACCTGTATGGAATTTATCCAAGGCTTCTGCGGGATTATCTGTTAGATTCCGAGCGAATACCTCAGCAATAATGGTTAAATGGGAATTACTCAATAATAACAGTATGTCTCATATGGCCGAGACAGGAATTAAGGGTATTGACCTTTATTCAAAAGTTGGTTTCCGATGGCAATATGTGAATACCGCCCGACCTTCCGGAAAAGAAAATGAGGCATTATTGGTGGAAAATATGTTGAGCAAGGTACGGGAGTTTATTATGTTCCTGCCTCTCTATGACGGAATTACAAGTTTGGAAATAGGTATTGATAGCTTCTCAGTGATGGAGAAGCCAAAGAGAAATAATAGTAACCCCATTGTTTTTTATGGTACCAGTATAACTCAGGGAGGTTGTGCCTCACGGCCTGGCATGGCGTATACAAACATAATTTCCAGGAAACTCAATGTTGAATGTTTGAATTTTGGTTTCAGTGGAAATGGTAAGATGGAAGTTCCAATTGCCGAATTAATATCAGGAATTGATGCCTTGTTTTATGTAATTGATTGTGTTCCTAATATGAACCCGAAGGAGATTCAAACCAACACCATCCCACTGGTTGAAATCATTCGGAGTAAGAATCCGCTTACACCAATAATTTTTTTGGAGTCCATATTGTATGAAGATTCTTTCTTTGATGATTCATTGAAGATTAAACTTGATGAAAAAAATAACATGCTTAAAATGGAATTTGATAAGATGATTGAAAAAGGATATCAAGACATATACTTTATTCATAGCACGGATGCATTGGGAAATGATCATGAAGGTACGGTAGATGGAGTCCATTTTACCGATCTCGGGTTTATGAGGTTTTCAGATTACCTGATTTCCAGATTCGAGCAGTTGGGATTAATAGAACCCGAAAATTATTAGAGGTATTCAGAACATTATATTACAGATTACTATATAATAACGCATTTTGCGATTATAATGTAAAGACTACTATTGATTCAGTAATGAAATACCTACAAGTATAAAATTATGATATTCAATTACATAAAAATATCTTTGTGAATATTAGTGTAATACTTTGTGTTCTCATGCCTGCAGGCTGACAGGATTGTGGTTAATTTTTTTTACCTCAAAGCCCCAAAGGGAAAACACAAAGGTCACAATTTCAATTAATCATCTTTTTTAATCGCACAACAAGCTCTAAAATATTAAAATCTGATTTATGGACCAAATTATTGAATGTGTGCCCAATTTCTCTGAAGGAAGAGACACGAATTTCATTAAACAGATTTCCGGCGCAATTGAAAGAGTCGAAGGAATAAAACTGCTTGGTGTTGATCCTGGAAAAGCAACCAACAGGACAGTTATCACCTTCGTTGGTCATCCTGAACAGGTAGTTGAAGCTGCGTTTCAGGCTGTCAGGATGGCTTCAGAACTGATTGACATGTCACTACAGCAAGGGGAACATCCAAGATTTGGGGCAACAGATGTTTGCCCACTCATTCCTGTGAGTGGAATCACCATGGAAGAAACAATTATGTATGCAAGAAATCTTGCAGAAAGAATTGGGAATGAACTCTCCATTCCGGTATACTGCTATGAGCGTGCAGCTTTAATACCTTCAAGGAGAAACTTAGCCGAAGTCCGGTCAGGTGAGTATGAAGGATTAAAACATAAATTATCTCAGCCTGAATGGAAACCTGATTATGGTCCTTCGCGGTTTAACAAGCGTTCAGGGGCTATAGCGGTGGGAGCCAGAGACTTTCTGATTGCTTATAACATAAATCTGAACACGACCTCCATACGTAGAGCGAATGCTATAGCGTTTGATGTCAGGGAAAAGGGAAGGGTGTTAAGGGAAGGGAACCCTATTACCGGTAAAATTGTCAGGGATGACAAAGGAAGCCCGGTTTATATTCCAGGGACACTTAAAGCTGTGAAGGCGATCGGTTGGTATATTGAAGAATATGGAATTGCCCAGATATCAATGAACCTGACAGATATTTCAGTCACACCGATTCATCAAGCTTTTGATGAGACCTGCAGAAAAGCTGATGCAAGAGGTATCCGTGTAACCGGATCGGAATTGATAGGACTAGTACCTTTGCATGCAATGCTGGAGGCCGGCAGATATTTCCTTAAAAAACAAAAACGCTCAGCTGGAGTTTCCAATGATGAGCTTATAAAGATTGCTGTTAAATCGCTAGGATTAAGCGATTTATATCCTTTTAATCCAAATGAAAAGATCATTGAATACAAGATGAAGGATCATTCACAATATATCCTAGGGAATATGACAATGCGGGATTTTATTCATGAGACGGCTTCTGAATCACCCGCCCCGGGTGGAGGATCGGTGAGTGCTTATGTTGGATCACTGGGGATTGCATTGGGAACTATGGTTGCAAATTTATCTGCACATAAAAGGGGATGGGATGAGAGATGGGAAGAATTCAGCAACTGGGCTGAGAAAGGCAAAACACTCCAGGAAGAACTGCTTTTGTTAATGGAAGAAGACACCATTGCGTTTAAAGAGATACTTAAAGCCTCAAAGCTTCCAAAAATTACAGTGGAAGAGAAAAAGATCAGGTCAGAAGAAATAGAGGCAGCAACATTGAAGGGCATCGAAATACCTTACAGGGTTATGCAAACTGCAATTAAAGGATTTGAGATTGTCAGGGCAATGGCTGATACAGGGATCCCAAATTCGATTTCTGATGCTGGTGTTGGGGCTATCGCCCTCAGATCCTCTATTCTCGGTGCATGGATCAATGTTCAGATTAATGCCGCAAGTCTTGAAAATAAAGAATTATGTAACGAAATTCTGAAAGACGGCAAGAAGTTGACTGTCTTAGCGCAAAAGATGGAAGAAGAAATTTTAACTTTAGTCCTCAAAAAAATACAGGTATAAATTTTAATGCATTCGTTAATATTTAAATAGTCAAAAAACCTTTATTTGATATTTAAATATTATAACACAAGCTACTCAAATACTGTCTTATTTAGATTTTCTCAATTTTTAATTCAAAAATTCTATTCATAAAATATATTTTACAACATCCTTTATTTACAGTTGCTTAGCCTTAAAAATAATTAAAACATCAGTGTTCAATGGTGCTTCATGATAATTTTACAAATCCTTAACATTTCATAAATACGTTTATAATTCCGAAACCCCTATTTATTCTATACATTTTTTGTCATTATGTATTTTTTTTATAGATTTGACGGCTAAAAATAATTCTATAGTTAACTATTTATAAACCTAAAAAACTAATCTATGAAAAGATTTACGTTTCTGGCTGCATTTTTTGTGTTTTTAGGCTTACAGAGTCTACTTGCACAACCGATGCAGATATCAGGAAAAGTGACCAGTGCGGATGATGGGTCACCATTACCTGGAGTATCAGTTATTGTCAAAGGGACTACGACAGGTACGGTTACTGATATTAACGGTAACTATGAATTGTCAGTTCCCCAGGATGCAAAAGCTCTGGTGTTTAGCTTTGTAGGTATGAAAACACAGGAGGTTGCTCTTACTGGACAAACTACAATCAGCTTTACAATGACATCAGATGCACTTGCGATTGGCGAGGTGGTTGTTACGGCATTAGGTATTAAAAGAAGCGAAAAAGCCCTTGGGTATGCTGCAACCACAGTAAATGCAGAAGAGATTACAAAAACACATTCAGCAGATATGATGAGTGCCCTTGCTGGAAAAGTTGCCGGAGTTGATATTTCCGGAACTTCATCATCACCAGGTTCATCCAATGCTGTAATTATTCGTGGTATGTCATCGCTCAGTGGCTCAAACCAGCCATTATATGTTGTTGATGGTGTTCCTATTATTAACAACGCATCTTATAGGCCGCTGGCTCCTGAAAATGATTATTTAGATTATTTTTACGATTTTGGTGGCGGGAATCAGATGATTAATCCGAATGATGTTGAATCGGTTACCATTCTTAAAGGTGCTGCTGCATCTGCATTGTATGGTAACAGGGCTTCCAATGGCGTAGTCCTTATTACTACAAAAGAAGGTGTAAAAAACCAGAAATTAAAAGTTACCATTAACTCTTCCTACGAAATGAGCGACCTTCTCAGGTTACCTACATTCCAGAACGAATTTGGTATGGGATGGGACAACCATCATACATTTATTGAAAACGGGAGCTGGGGCCCAAAATTCGACGGGTCCATGCGTTTGTGGGGTACAATTTATGATAATTCTCAGAAAATTAAACCTTTTGTGGCTCTGCCTGACAATATGAAGGACTTTTTTGAATATGGATCAAAATACCATAATAGTGTTGATATATCTGGCGGTACTGATAAATCGACCTATTATCTCTCATTTTCAAACTTTAGTGATGATGGTATTATCCCGGGAGATTATGACAGTTATAAGAAAAATACCGTTTCATTTAAAGCATCCCAGGATTTTGGTAAGCTAACCGTTTCTACTTCTGCTAACATATCTCGCCAGAAGAACGCTTTTGTTCCAACTGGACAGGGATTTACAGTTATAAATGATCTCTACCAGATACCCAGGGATATTAGTATCATTGGACTGAAAGACTATGTTAATGATCCATTTAATTCTCTTGATTATTATTTTACTCCATACGGAGTTATTAATCCTTATTATTCACTTGATACTCAAATTAATGATTATGAAGGGCAGAAAATTTTTGGTAAAATTCAGTTAGATTATAAAATAATGGAGGGTTTAACTGCAACCTACCGGCTTGGATTAGACGCAAGTGATAATGAGACTAGAGTTGGAGCTCCAAGATTGGTCACCACTCCAGGAACACCTAACTATCAGGAAGTAACTGATCCGGGTAGGGTAGATAAAAACATGACTCGAAGCAAGGAGATGAACCAGGATCTTATGGCAACCTATGTTAAAAAGATAGGGGATTTCGGCCTGAATGCTACTGCGGGACTTAATACTTATGATTATCTAGTAAGTTCAATTGGTGCGAAAATTGTAAATCTTGACATCCCATCATTTTACAATCTGGGTAATTCTTCCGAAGCACCAATTGCTACTGGAACCGTGTTACGGAAGCGTATGATTGGCTTATATGGTTCAGTCGAATTATCAATGAAAAGCTATTTATTCCTGACATTAACAGGGCGACAGGACAGATCATCAACTTTGCCAAAGAATGATAATACATATTTCTATCCTGGAACACAGTTAAGTTTTGTATTTTCAGATCTTTTGCCGTCCAATCTTAATAATATAATATCACTGGGTAAAGTCAGATTAGCATGGGGTAAGACTGGTAAGGATGCCGCTCCATATTTACTTAATCCTTACTTTGCTCTTGGTGACATTTATAATGAGTTTAACGATATTTATTTTCCACTTTCTGGCATTAATGCATATGAAGTTGGAAACCGTTTAACAAATGCCAAGCTTCAGCCAGAAATCAGAACTGAGACTGAAGGAGGTATACAGATGGCTTTCTTTCAAGGACGAGTTGGTTTTGATATAACCCTTTACAAGTCTATTTCAAATAAACAAATTTTCAACCTTGGATTAGATCCTTCAACCGGTTATGATTCCCAGACAACTAACCTAGGGGAAATCGAAAATAAAGGGATTGAAATTATGTTCAATGTGAGTCCTGTCAGAACTACTAATTTTAGATGGGACATTGACTATAATTTTACTAAGAACAATGAAAAACTGGTTAGCCTTCCTAAACAGCTTGGGGATAAAATATCTCTTGGTGGTACGCAAACTCTCAGCTTTGTTGCAAAAGTGGGGGAACCCATGGGATTATTTGAAGTTACTGTTCCGCAAAAAACAGCTAGCGGTCAAATCGTTGTGAGTTCTTCAGGACTACCTGTCGCTGCCGCTGAAAAAGCCATTATTCCGGCAGCAGCCTTTGATTATACAATGGGTGTTACAAATACTCTTTCTTATAAGAACATCAGCTTCAGCTTTGACTTTGATATACGCCAGGGTGGTTTGCTTTACTCCAGGACAAAGGATCTAAGTTTATTTACGGGTAATCTGATTGAAACTACTTTTAATGATAGGAAACCATTTATCATTCCGAATTCTGTAAATGCTGTTCCGGATGCTGATGGTCTGATGGATGCTGATGGCAGCAAAGAACAGGATTTTGTTGAAAATACTCATCAAATTGATGATTCACAAATTGTTGCCTACTATGACCAAGGAGGCGCAGAATTGAATCGGGGATGGCTTATTCCCCGTTCTTATGTGAAGCTTAAAAGGATCGTACTAAGCTATACTCTTCCGAAGAGTGTTTTGGCTAAACTTCCTATTCAGGATATTGCGGTATCTGTTTTTGCCAATAACCTTCTTCTCTGGACTCCTGCCGATAACCATTATATTGATCCGGAGGCTTCTACATTCGGTAATGACCTTATCAGCAGGTACGGTGAATTCTCAGTGAACCCACCGACACGCAGCTATGGAGTTAACCTGAAACTTGTATTTTAATTTAGCTTAATTATGAATAACATGAAAAAGATATTTTTAATTATAACATTAGTTCCATTTCTTGCAAGTTGTGAAAGCTGGCTGGATGTCAATGGAGATCCCAATGTACCAGCAGATGTATCCGTGGATCTGATTCTTCCCGCAGCTCAGGCAAGTTTAGCCGTCCGTTTGGGCGGAAACCTTTATAATCTGGCCGGGTTCTTTGCTCAATACTGGTCCCAGGCCCCCGAGGCAAATCAGTATAATAGAGAAGAATCCTATGATTTACGAACGGATGAATTAGATAATGATTACATCGAAATATTTGCCGGTGGGCTAAATGATTTTGAACGAATCAGGGCAAAAGCCGAAGCTTCCAACGACTGGGGAAACTACCTGGCAGCGACTGTTATGAGGGCTTATGGTTTTCAGATGTGGGTGGATTTAAATGATAAAAGCCCTTATTCAGAAGCTCTTCAAGGTGTAGCTAATTTTAACCCAAAATGGGAAGATGGAAGGGTTGTTTATACAGGGCTCATCGAGGAATTAAAAGACGCGATTTCCAAAATAACCACTACATCTACAGTTGCAGTTACCGATATGATGTTAGGATCCTCAGTGGATGAATGGGTGGGTTTTGCTAATGCTATGCTCCTGAAACTTTATATGAGGGAACGTTTTGTTGTAGATGTTTCAACTGAGGTTAAAGCACTTATTACAGCCAATAACTTTATGACTAAGGATGTTGCTTTCAGCGGATTCCAGGATGCAATAAATAAACGAAATCCCTGGGTTGAAACTGCGAAAAGCCTGAATACTGATGCAAATCATGTGGCAACTGTTAATATTATTCGCTATTGCCAGGTAAAGAAAGATCCAAGGATGGAGATAGTATTTGATTCTGCTGCTGCAACTGGTACTTATGTAGGCATTTATCCTGCGCTCAAAGCGGTTCAGGCAGGCCTTCTGACAAAGAATTACAGCCGTCCAAGATATTATCCGACCAAGCCGGTGTATTTATACACATTGGCTGAATTAAACCTCTTTATAGCAGAGGCAGAGTTAGTGTTTAATAATGATAAAGCCGCTGCTAAAAGTGCATATGGTATGGCCATTGATAACAGCTTGATGACAAATGGTTTGGAACCTACTGAAAATGATCTTTACAGTGATAATACAAAATCCTATTTCTTTGATGTAACTCTTCCAGCTGATTCACTCTTCGAGCAAATCATGATGCAAAAATGGGTTTCACTTTGCGGGATCAACCATGTAGAAGCCTGGTCTGAAATGCGAAGAACAGATATCCCTAAATATTTTGGGGACAGAACAGATTACGGATCTGGAGTGGAATATGGTCCTTTTGTTGGTCAGTATCTTGCTCCTGCAAAAAATTTACTTACTACAGGGCTCTATTATCCTTTGCGGTTAGCCTACCCGGATGTTGCCACGACCAGGAATACAAATACCCCGAAATTAACTGGTTCACAGCAATTAGAAAATAGAGTCTGGTGGGACGTAGCTTTGGATCCAAATTGGTAATTTTTGTATAATAATTTCAAATACTATGAAAAAAATAAAATATATTTTAAGTATGATTGCAGCCGTGGTATTCATTACTACAGGCTGTACAAAGAAAGTTACCACTGAAGATAATTCAACTTTGGAATATTTTGTAGCATATGATTTAGTAGGTGGTAATTTATTGAAAATTGAAGTAGGAGATGTTTTTGTTGATCCGGGTTTTGTTGCAACAGAACAGGGGCAGGATGTTACCAATAAAGTTACTGTTACCGGATCTGTCGATGGTTTGACAGTCGGATTATACACGCTGAATTATAGCGCGACAAACAAAAACGGATATAAATCCGCTGCTACAAGAACCATAATCATTTATGATCCGGCTGCTCCAGCTACAGATATAGGTGGAAATTATAGTACCAGTATATTGCGTACAAGAACAGATGGCGGTCCTGATGTATTCAAATTTGGTTATACTCTTGTGATGGAAAAACTTGCCCCCGGGTTTTTCTCTGTATCCGATTTTTTTGGCGGATATTATGACCAATACTTAGGTTATGGGCCTGGCTATGCTTGTACAGGGTATGTTCAGCTGAATGCTGATAATACACTTACCCTTGTATCCAGTTCCGTCAGTAGTTGGGGTGATTCCCTGGATGACCTGGTTGATGGCACGTATGACCCAGCTGCAAAAAAATTATTTTGGCGTGCTGATTATGCTGGATTTTTAAGATTTAATGTTACTTCAACCTTTGAAAGTGAATTATAAAACAAACATAAATTTAGCATACTTAAGTTCAAAAAAAGCATGCCAAATTCATCACCAGTTCTCCTGTAAATAAGAGACTAACTAGATGATAAAAAAAATAAAATTTAAAAACATGAAAAAAATATTTCTCTTAATTATTACTCTGAGTATAATTGGAGTATCATGCCAGGACGAATTCGAGCCGGGTGAAACTAATGCTGCACCATTTGCCGGTACATGGTATTATCAGCTCAGAGCAAGTGATGGTTCTATATATTGGGATTTTGATGATGTCTATCCTGATGCTACTGGAGAAGAACATCCATTTTTAACCTATAATTCTGCTGATAATACCTCCACTGAGGTGTGGTTTGATGATCAGGAATGGAATGGTCTTCTTAAAGCAAAGTTTACAATAGTTGGTACCCCAGAGAATTTTAAAGCAGGGATAGTTGTAAATGAGCTTTATGCCGAAACTCCTGATGTTATTTCCACAGATGAAGTAGACGGGAAACAGGTTATTATTAATGCTAATGATGATTACTATCTGGCTGAGATTGTTGAAGGTAAAATTCTGAAAGGTGCTGCAACTGTCTGGGCAGATCTAGAAAAAGCAAAATCTGATAGTATTTATGTAAAATTTGCATTTCATGGCGCAGATTTTCATTACACGGTGAAGCGTAATATAAAAATTGACTCTGTCACCCGGGTAGTACCTACTGTACCTCCTTCGGATAGCGCAGTATGGGATACTACCTTTGTATATGTAAGAGATGCTCTTTTCTTTGATGTGTTGGATCCTATAGACACCTTGATTATTACAGGTCATCGTAAGACTGGCTGGGAATATGATTTTAGGAATTAAATTTCTATTTTTATAAAAAAAAAAGGCTACCACTTATAGGTAGCCTTTTTTTGTCTTTGTTATTAAACAATTTATACATATTTATTGTTTACATTATTTATGTGTTTAAATTTTTATTTTTTATGGTCACATGGAACTCGCGATGAATTTTAACATGCTTTTTTGTGAATTTAAGCATGTTAAATTCATGCTCGTTTCATATCTTTACAGTTTAATAATTTTTGGGTGAGGAAAATTATTCTTAGAATATTAATTATTGGATTCATCATTTCAGTAACTGCATTTGGTGTACTATTCTTTTATACATCTCCGAACAGGCCTGATTTTTTTGAAGACGAATTATCGGAATTTGACAAACCCGAGGGATTCTATCAGTACTTTAAAGAAATAACTACTCCGATTGGTTCGGTATCATCAGGATATCGGCCTAATTATACCATCCATGAACTTATAAAGGCCAGGCAACTTAGTGCTTTAAAGAAACAGACTTACAGGACACTGGACTGGGTGCAACGCGGACCTGTAAATGTTGGTGGAAGAACCAGATGCATTCTTGTTGATCCTGATGATCCAACCCGTAATACTTGGTATACAGGAACTGCAAGCGGGGGTATCTGGAAAACTACTGATGCCGGGTTGACATGGGTTGATATTGCGCCGGATCTCCCAAATCTTTCAACTCCAACCCTATGCATGGCTCCCTCCAATCATAATGTGATAATTGCAGGAACCGGTGAAGGTTACTGGGGAGAGGGGATGGTAACGGGGAATGGTATTTTTATTTCCCAAAATCGAGGATCAACATGGGAAATTATGCCATCCACTGATGGAAACCCTGATTTCCGCTATGTTAATAAATTATGGATTGATCCGGCAGATGAAAATGTAATTATTGCTGTAACTAATTCGGGGATTTTTAAAACTACCAATGGAGGTCAATTATGGACTTCCAAGTACAAAAGCAAATACAGACCCCAGGATATTGTTCAAAATCCGGGCAATCCAAATGTTTTATATGCCGCTATCAATACCTTTGGTATTTTCAAATCGACAAACAGGGGAGAAACCTGGATTAAAAGTTCGCAGGGAATGGGCAGTGGATACAGGTTTGCCCTTGCTGTAAGCCCTGTTGACACTTCTTTTGTCTTTGCCTGTGTGGAAAATCAACAGGACGAAATGGACGTTTATATTTCTGAAAACTCCGGAGGAGACTGGCGCAGGCAAAATGATCTTTCAGGTACTTTTTTTAATTTTCTTAAAGATCAAGGTTGGTTTGACATTCTTATCGAACCTCATCCTTTTAATAAAAAAATTGTATACGTTGGGGGAGTATATTTAGGAAAAGTAAGCTTTGGCACAGCTACATCTGACAGTGATCCACAGGTTAAAGGAGTGGATACTTTAGAAACCGGGAATTTTATAGATTTCATTAATTTCGGTGGAGATTTTTTAGGTGGGGGAATGTCCACCGGACTGGTTGAAGAAGCCAGGGTTACTCTTTCTGATTATG
>CAZKMG010000094.1:0-11903 GCA_964553465.1 uncultured Bacteroidaceae bacterium | reverse complement strand
CAAACTGCGGACTGGTTGTGATACCTGTGCCACTGTATGTTCCTCCAACAGGTGATCCTTGTGTCAAATCAAAGGCTACAGCATCAACACAAACATCTGCCAGAGCGCCGAAAGTAACAACTGGTAATGCATTTATTGTTGCCACTACTGCAGTTCTGCTGGCTGTGGTACATCCCCCTGATGTCGCATCTACATAATAGGTGGTGGTAGATGATATACTTGGGGTGGTAAAGGAAGTACCAGTTCCAAGTGATGCTCCTCCTGTGGAAGCTGCATACCAGTCAATAGTACCCGATGAAGCGGTGGCTCCCAATACCACCGTGCCAGTTCCACATCGTGAACCTGGTGTGGTACCCGTGATCGTAGGTATTGCATTTATGGTGGCAACTACTGGTGTTCTGCTAGCTGTAGTACATCCTCCTAAAGTCGCATCTACGTAGTAGGTAGTGGTAGATGATATACTTGGGGTGGTAAAGGAAGTACCGGTTCCAAGTGATGCTCCTCCTGTGGAAGCTGCATACCAGTCAATAGTGCCCGATGAAGCGGTGGCTCCTAATACTAGCGTGCCTGTACCACATCTCGATCCAGGTGTTGTGCCAGTTATCGTAGGTATGGCATTTATGGTGGCTACTACTGCAGTTCTGCTGGCTGTGGTACATCCCCCTGATGTCGCATCTACATAATAAGTCGTTGTCGCAGAGATGCTCGGAGTGGTAAAGGAAGTACCTGTTCCAAGTGATGCTCCTCCTGTGGAGGTTGCATACCAGTTAATCGTACCAGCTGAGGCGGTGGCTCCCAATATCACCGTACCGGTCCCACATCGTGAACCAGGGGTGGTGCCCGTGATCGTAGGTATGGCATTTATGGTGGCTACTACTGCAGTTCTGCTGGCTGTGGTACATCCCCCTGATGTCGCATCTACATAATAAGTCGTTGTCGCAGAGATGCTCGGAGTGGTAAAGGAAGTACCTGTTCCAAGTGATGCTCCTCCTGTGGAGGTTGCATACCAGTTAATCGTGCCCGATGAGGCGGTGGCTCCCAATACTACCGTACCGGTCCCACATCGTGAACCAGGGGTGGTGCCCGTGATCGTAGGTATGACATTTATGGTGGCTACTACTGCCGTTCTGCTGGCTGTGGTACATCCCCCTAAAGTCGCATCTATGTAATAGGTGGTGGTAGATGATATACTTGGTGTGGTAAAGGAAACTCCTGTTCCTAGCGATGATCCTCCTGTGGAGGCTGCATACCAGTTAATCGTACCCGCTGAGGCGGTGGCTCCCAATACCACCGTGCCGGTCCCACATCGTAAACCAGGGGTTGTGCCCGTGATCGTAGGGCTGGTATTTATTAAAATTGATAATGTATCAGATACAGGCCCGATTCCACAATTAGCATTTGAACCTTTTACACTTAATTTAGCCAAACCGCTAAAGGATTCATCCCAATCAATCTCAATACTTGAAGTTGTTCCAATAATGGTTCCTGAACCTGCAGGCTGTAGATCCCAAATATAAGTGTCTGCATATAGTGAGTTAGTAGTGTATATGGTATTTGGGCTGTTCTGACACAATGCAACATTACCTGAAATGGCCGAAGGTTTCCGTGCGGTTTTAAGTACCGTTACAGTTGTAGTATCTGAATTTTCACTAAAACAACCTTGTTCATTCACAATTTTAACCCAATAATTTCCTGGATTAGTAATTGTGTTTTGCTGTGTGGATATCCCATTATTCCAATAATAGAAGGAAGCAGCAGGTGTTTCCAATACAACATTATTTCCCTCGCAGAATACAGTTGATCCGGAAATAATACTTGTTGGGGGTTTTGCAGGTTTCGGCCAATTTACCAATTCAGATGAATTTCCAAAATCAGTTCCATTACATCCACTGGCATCGGTTAAAGCTGTTACTGAATAGATTCCCGCTATATTCGTGGTAAATTTATAAGGATTCGCTGATGTAACGACATTATAATTATTTGTTCCATCCGTATAAGTTAAATTCCATGGCGCCGTTCCGGATAAATAGATTGAAAATTCATTATATGTACCAATACAAACTGTATCTGTTCCAAAAATACTTGAAGTTGGATTTGGATTTACAGTTACATACTTACTGACAGAATTGCTGCATCCAGAAGCTGATGTATAATTATATACAATTTGATGTGTACCTTTTCCTGCTGTGACAGGATTGAATTGTGCGGTTCCATTTCCATTATCTGTAATTCCGTTTCCGGTAAACAATCCATTGGCATCTTGTGGATTCCCCGATAGAACTATTGGAGCAGAAGATTCGCAATAAGGTCCACCAGGATCAGTGAAATCAATAACAGGAAGATGGTCTGCAAAAGTTATTGCACAGGAATTGAAAGCTATAGGATTCGCTGTTGTTATATCACCGGAACTCAATGTGCCATTAGTACCTCCATTGCCATAGTTTTTCCATTCTGCACCATCCCAAACAGCTAATTTAAGTAAAGTCAAATCTGAAATGCAACAACCGTTAACATCCCAGGATGCGGTGACATTCACAGATGATGTGCCAGAGGATCTTTGTAAAGTCCAATATTCACAGTTCGCGACATGATCAATAGAAGCATCATGTAAATTAATATTATAGGAAGGATTTGGATTTACATCAAAATATTCAGCAATAAAGGCATCAGTAATCAAAGAAGGAGCTGAAATGGCAATTGGCTGATACCTTCCGTTCTTACCTACAGGGAAAGTAACAGCTGCATTACCAGTGATCTTAAGAGGTCCTTCAATATGACTTGCTGTAGAACCTCCTGTAATTGATCCTGTATTTTCAAGGGTTAGCAAACTTGTTAAAGTAGTTTGAATTATTCCATTTGATAATATAAGAGTACCAGGAACAGATACAGGACCTTCAAGTGTCAGCTGAGGAATGGAAATCCTTGTATTATTAACTTCAATATTCTGATAACTAAAGTTATCTGATCCTGCACCAGCATTTTTAGGTATTACCTGCAAATAATCGCTGCTGTTAAATACTACTGTTGAATTATCATTGCAATCCAGGATGCCATATGGGATAGCTCCTCTTTGAATTGTCCTGCCAGGATACAATTTGGAATCATTATTTAATTCAATTTCCAGCTTATCCTGTGTTGAACTTATATAACGAATATCTCTTTTTACTACTAATGCCGCTGAATTATTCAGGGTAATAACGATTTTTGTTCCTCCGGTATTCTGCAATACTAAATCCTGATCAATTTGAACCGTGGATGTTCCCGACAGGATAATTTCATTATTATTTACACTTCCTGCAGAAGAAAGAACATACATATTATTTTGAACGGAAAGAGTGGAATTATCCAGTACTTGTAATCTGAAGATATTGGCTCCTCCAGATCGGTTCATTGTTAAATCATTTTTTACTGTAAGGTTTCCTGAATTTAGAATGCTCATGAATCCGTCAATATTATTACCATTATTTGCAAATGATAATACCCCGTTTACAGTTAGATCTCCACCGTCAATTATCAACGAGGTCTGATTGTTCACTGCCTCAATATTCAATTCTGCACAAGCCTCAGGTTGACTTACCGTAACATTATAACCTTTTATATGCACAACATTTCCACTTCCCGGCGGGGAGATTGCTGGAGGACCACCTTCTGACAAAGACCATGTTGCTGCAGTATTCCAATTTCCGTCAGCTATTGCATAATATACATCACCTGAGACATTACTTACCTGAAGGGTAAAGGTCCCACGGTATCCACTGTAATTATTATCTACAGTTATATAATACCAATTTCCGGGGATTAAACCAGAAAATGCAATTGATACATTATCATTATCATTTATATAACGTTTACAAGCCAGCTGGGTTGTTCCATCAGATTCCCACAGAGCAAGGTTGATCCGTCTGACCGTACCATAGGTCCCTCCTCTCAAAACCTGTATGGATACATCAGTATAAATAGCTTGAAACTTAAACCACCGGTTATAATTTGGGCTGGTATTCCAGCATGATGCTGCATTTTTGTCTGCTGTAGCTCCAAGGGTGGTGAACTCCTGTAAGTTTGATTCCCAATTATTTAGATCTGTAATTTCATAAGCCCCTTCATAAAAATCATAGTCCATTGAATCATCAATGTATAATGAAAACGTTCCTCTATATCCGGAATAATTGTTATCAACTGATATGTAATAGGTATTACCGGGAGTTAATGTATTTGCCCCAACAGAAACATTATCATTATCATTAACATAACGGTTACAGGCTACCTGAGTAATTCCATCGGCTTCCCATATTGCGGTATTAATTCTTCGAACAGTACCATAAGTACCACCCCTAAGAACTTCCACATTAATTACCGGCGTAGTAGCAGTAAATTTAAACCATCTGTTATAATTCGGACTGGTATTCCAGCAAGTTCCGGCATTTTTATCCGGAGTAGCACCAAGGGTTGTATATTCAGCATCCCCAGAGGACCAGTTATTGAGATCTGTTAATTCAATAGCTCCTTCGTAGTAATCATAACTTAAGGCGTCATTTAAGGCCAGGGAAAATGTACCACGATAACCGGAATAATTATTATCTACCGAAAAATAATACCAGTTTCCTGGAGTAAGTCCTTCATAATCCAATTCTACAATATCATCATCGTTTACATAACGATTACATGATAATTCGGTAGTACCGTCAGCATCAAAAAGTGCAATATTTACTCTGCGAACAGTACCGTAAGTTCCACCTCTTAATACTTTAATGTTTATACCAGGAGTTGTTGCCTGAAATTTAAACCAACGGTTATAGTCTGGCCCGGTATTCCAACAGGATCCGGGACTTTTATCCGATGTTGCACCTATAGTTGTATATGCCTGATTAATTGATTGTGAATTAATAATAGAAGAAACGTCCCTCGCCCCTTCGTAATAATCATAATCAACCGCGTCATTTATATATAGGGAGAATGTGCCTCTGTAACCGCTGTAATTGTTGTCGATAGATAAATAATAGATATTACCTGGAATAAGATTTATGGCTTCAACTTCGACAATATCGTTGTCATTAACATAACGTTTACATGCTACCTGGGTTACTCCGTCAGCTTCCCATATGGCTGCATTTACTCTACGGACTGTACCATATACGCCTCCACGCTGGACTGCAATGTGAATCTGATTAGTGGTCGCAGTAAACTTAAACCATCGGTTGTAATCAGGTGAAGTATTCCAGCAAGACGCAGCAATTTTATCAGGAGTGGCCCCTAATGTTGTGTATGCCTCATTAGATGAATACCAGTCGTGAAGTATACCCAGTTCAATAGCTCCTTCATAAAAATCATAGTTAGGTGTATCATCAAGACATAATGTAAATGTGCCGCGGTAACCGCTGTAATTATTGTCAACAGAAATGAAATACCATTCCCCCGGTATCAAACCATCAGAAGCTACTTCCACATTATCATTATCATTAACATAACGGTTGCAATCCAGCACTGTAGTGGTGTCTTTATCGTACAAAGCAATCTGTGCCCTGCGAAGAGTACCAAATACTCCACCCCTCTTCAACTGAACATTAATAGAGTGGGTTGTAGCCATAAACTTAAACCAACGATTATAATCGGGTGATGTATTCCAGCAGGGCGGAGCAGTTTCATCAGGGGTAGCACCAAGAGTAGTGTATTCTGCATCACTGGAACAAGAATTTATAAGAGTGGTAATATCTTTTGCCCCTTCCAGATAATCATAATCCAATTGATTATCCACACATAGAGTAAAGCTACCTCTGTAACCCGAATAATTATTATCAACAGAGATATAGTAAGTATTTCCAGGAACAAGCAGACTTGTTCCAACTGAAACATTATCATCGTCGTTTACATATCGGTTGCAATTTATTTGGGTAGTACCATCACTTTCCCAAATTGCAACATTAGTACGTCGTATCGTTCCCAGGGTCCCTCCCCTTTTAACTTCAACATTTATTATATGGGTAGTTGCAACAAACTTAAACCAGCGGTTATAATCAGGGGAAGTATTCCAACAACTTGCGGCATTTAAATCACGAGTTGCACCCCAGGTAGTGAAGAAGGCATCGGGGGAACACCAGTTATTTAAATCTTGAAGCTCGTATGCGCCTTCTTTATAATCATATGTCACTTTTGTATCAACACTCAATGAAAATGTTCCCCTATAAGCACTGTAATTATTATCAACTGAAATGTAATACCAATTACCAGGTATCAGATTTACTGATTCTACATAAACATTATCATTATCATTAATATAACGGTTACAGGATACTTGGGTAGTTCCGTCATCTGCCCATATTGCAGCATTAATACGTCGAATAGTACCGTAAATACCACCACGACGTACTAGAATACTTATTGTATTAGTTGTAGCCTGGAACTTAAACCAACGATTGTAGTTTGGTGATGTATTCCAACACGAAGCAGCATTCCTGTCAGCAGTGGCTCCAATTGTTGTATAAGCAGCATCCGGTGAATTCCAGCTGTCTAAATCTGTTAATGTAATTGCACCTTCCATGAAATCATAATCCCTCACCTCTGTAGATAATGTATCTGAGTTTGTACAGCCATTACCATCAGTATATTCATAAACAATTTCATGAATCCCTAATCCGGCAACCGAAGGATCAAAAATATTACCAATGATTCCTGCTCCGGAAAAAGTGCCACCTGCCGGATTCCCTGTAAGTGAAACAGGAGGATCAGTAATTGGATAATAAGAATTTAAACCGGTAATAGTAACCGTGGGCGGAAGGTTAACAGTTATGGACTGTGTAGCTGAGTTGACACATCCATTTCCGTCAGTGTAGGTATATGTAATAATATGTGTTCCAGTGCCTGCCGTACTTGGTGTGAAATTACCTGCTGATACTCCGGTACCACTGTATGAGCCACCTGCGGGTGCTCCGCCAGACAATGCAAAGTCCGCTGCATCAACGCAGACATCTGCCAGTGCTCCGAAAGTGACTACCGGAAGTGCATTGACTGTAATGTCTGAAGTAGCTGAGTTGACACAGCCGTTGCCATCGGTGTAAGTATATGTAATGGTATGGGTTCCTACTCCAGCAGTAGATGGAGAGAAGTTACCTGCTGATACGCCCGTGCCTGAGTAGGTGCCTCCAACAGGTACTCCACCTGACAAAGCAAAGTCCGCTGCATCAACACAAACATCAGCCAGAGCGCCGAAGGTAACTACCGGAAGTGCATTGACTGTAATATCTGAAGTTGCCGAGTTGACACAGCCGTTGCCATCGGTGTAAGTATATGTAATGGTATGGGTTCCTACTCCTGCAGTAGATGGAGAGAAGTTACCTGTTGATACTCCTGTTCCACTGTAAGAGCCACCAACGGGTGCGCCACTAGACAATGCGAAGTCCGCTGCGTCAACGCAAACATCAGCCAGAGCGCCGAAAGTGACTACCGGAAGTGCATTGACTGTAATGTCTGAAGTAGCCGAGTTGACACAGCCGTTGCCATCAGTGTATGTATACGTAATAGTATGGGTTCCCACTCCTGCGGTGGATGGTGAGAAATTGCCTGCCGATACGCCCGTGCCTGAGTAGGTGCCTCCAACAGGTGCTCCACCTGCAAGGGCAAAGTCCGCTGCATCTACACAAACATCAGCCAGTGCGCCAAAAGTAACAACCGGTAATGCATTGACTGTAATATCTGAAGTTGCCGAGTTGACACATCCGTTGCCATCGGTGTAAGTATAGGTAATGGTATGTATTCCAACTCCTGCTGTTGACGGAGAGAAGTTGCCGGCTGAGACTCCTGTTCCTGAGTAGGTGCCTCCAACAGGTGCTCCACCTGACAATGCGAAGTCTGCTGCATCAACACAAACATCAGTCAGTGCGCCAAAGGTAACTACCGGAAGAGCGTTGACGGTGGCTGTTATCGCTGTCCGGCTTGCTGTGGTACATCCACCTGATGTGGCATCTACATAATACGTGGTGGTGGATGATATGCTAGGAGTGGTGAAGCTTGTGCCTGTGCCCAGTGAGGAACCCCCCATGGAAGCTGCATACCAGTTGATCGTGCCTGCTGAGGCGGTGGCTCCTAATACTACTGTGCCTGTTCCACATCTCGATCCAGGTGTTGTGCCTGTGATGGTGGGACAACTTATATGCCCTATAGCAAATTGTGTACCCGTGGTAGAAATACCCCCATTTAGCCCATTTCGATAACAATCTGAAGAAATGGCATCAGAATGTGTTCCATCAAACAGCCAATTACCATTAGCAGTGCTTTTAATTATTCTTGTTTCGGGAACTATTGTATAAGTAGTAAAGCCTGCTACTGTTAATTGAAGACTGTAATCTGAACTAGCAAATCCATTTGCTGCTGTGAGATTCCAATATCCTTCAGGGTACTGATTTGATACAGTAACACTGGTTTCTGATATCGGAAGATTTCTTATCAAAGGATCGCTGGAAACAAATTCTGAAATTAGAGACCCCCCGGTAATTGCATTAAAAGTAAGGATTGCAGGTCTGTAATAACCTGAAGTTCCTATCGGGAAAAGTTGACCTGAACCCGTTGAGATAGCGCTAAGCCACTTCTCGTACTTTCCAATAATTGTACCTGAAGTATAATTTAAAGTCCCGATGTTGCCTGTGCTGGTACCCAAAATCAATTTATTTGATTGAGTATTGATATTACCAGCAACCATATCTAGAGTGTTGGAGACAGTAATATTATTGTTTAGAATTAAAGATCCTCCCGATTTATTAATTGTCAACCTATAAAAAGTTTCTGCACCTGAAATCGTCTGGTTTGTTGATCCATCAATAGTAACAGTACCTAATTGTTCATTAAATGTTCCTCCTGAGTTTGTCCAGTTACCAGCTAGGTTAATTGAGTAATTATTTGCGGCCGACGATTCGAGTATAGCAGTTCCAGTAATTGTAATATCACCATTTACATCAAGATTTGAAGAAAGACTTTTAATCCCACTCTCTTCAGCCGAAAGGTTAAAGTAACTGGAAAGCGGGGCTTTAATTGTTTGAGAACCTGTGCCATTGTAGCTTATGGTATTATTTGTTCCTGAAGCATCCAGCAAACCGGTTACCATTAGAGCTCCACCTATACTTAACGAAGCATCTGAAGCATTTATCCATTTGCTTGATACATTTCCACCAGTAATATTTGCTACCACTTTAATACTGCCTTCATTACTAACGGTAATCCCATTCCCAATTGTAATGTTACCTGAGATGATGGTAAGATCAGCACTGCTTGCGATTACTTTATTTCCAGAAGAAATAGTCATTCCCTGAGAAATCGAACCCGTCCCATCTAAAATTCTATTAATCCCATCTAAAATTAAAGCTCTTGGAGCCCCAGCACCAGAATATGTTCCATTAACTGTTAAGTCACCATGTACTGTAAGGTCTCTATTTGGAGAGATTAATTGTCCCCCGGATGTTATTATTAAATTATTAATTTCTGTGGAAGCCGTTAAAGTAACAATGTGTCCAAAATTAATTCTTGCATTTTCTGTTGAAAGAGGTATACAACCGCAATTCCAGGTAGATGTACTAGACCAGTTACCTGTGGTTATACTTTCAATTATTATATATTTTTGAACATTTATTTGAAATTGTGGAGCGGGAGCACAACCTGTTTTCTGTGCCACTACACTTACAGTGCCATCACCAACACTACCCCAATCAACCAGAATTGAACTTGTTCCTTGTCCGGATACAAGTGAGCCCCCAGTGATTGTCCAGTTGTAAGTATAGCCAGATAATCCTGAAACAGAATAAGGTACTCCAGTGGTGTTTTCTGCAATGGATGTTTTACCAATTATGGCCGATGGTTGCACGGAATGAACGATTACCGGGAAATTAACTGCTTCTCCACTTGTACAGGTATTCCATTCAACCACATTAACGTTTGCAGCATCGGTTCCTGTAGCATCCCAGGTTATTGTTATGCTGTTTGAACTATCTCCTGAGGTCTGTGTTCCCCCAATAATTGTCCAGTTGTATGTATTAGGAGAATGATCGGTGACTGAATAAATTATCCCTGAAGCATTCGTACACACATCACTTGTACCAATAATGGCGGATGTAACAGGCCCGGAACAATTTGTTGTATCACCTAATGCAAACTGTGCCTGAAGGGTTGAAATACTTTCTCTATTCGCAATACTGCCAATTGCAGCAACATGTGTTCCATTTGCAGTCCAGCCAAAAGTGGTTTTCCTTCTTGTAAGTATCCTGGTTTCCGAGTTAATAGGAAAAGAGGTAAATCCAGACCCTTCAAGTGAAATATTATAAGTATTACCGGACCCAAGACTAAACCCATTCCCGTCAATAAACGTCCAGTACCCATCAACAAAAGTATTATAAATGTTTCTTGTTCCATCTACAAGAGGGAGTCCATTGTTACCTGGAGGAGATGAAGAAAAATTAGCAGATAAAGTACCTCCTGTACTAAAGGCATTAAAGGTTACCTGAAGTCCGTGATAGGCCCCTTCTGATCCGACAGGGAAAAGGAAGGGTCCATTTGAATTGATCCATCTTAGAAATGTACCATCAATTACACCTGATGTATAAGCAAGTGTCCCTTGATTTGCGAGGTTGGTACCCAAGGTAATCACTCCGGGTGAAGCGAAGATTTCTCCGGCAGTCATTGTCAGCATTGAGGCAACAATTACATCATTATCCAATACGAGGTTACCAGATCCTTTGTTGACCAATAAATTGTTAAATGTCTCGCCAGCCCCATTCGATATTGCTTGATCATAAATTCCTGAGAATGTAACTGTTCCTGTCCCTTCTACAAAATCTCCATTATTCGACCAATTTCCTTTAACTTCAATATTGAAATTATTAGTAGCCAGAGATCCTGAATTAATTTCGATATTCCCATTTAGAATAAGGTTGGCTGGTATAGTTTTAATACCTGAGCCAGATACAGTTAAATTTGAGTAAGTAGAACTGGATGGAAGCTTAATGACCTGGTCTCCTATCTGAAAAAAATCGATAGTATTATTTGATGAATAGGCATTTAGTATTCCAGTTGAAAGTAACTCGCCACTAATACCAAGGTACGAATTCGAATTATTTGTCCAGATGGAAGTGATCGCGTTAAGACCGGTGAGGGATCCGAAAATCTCAATGGAGCCATCATTTTGAACCTCCACTCCTGCTGAAATCCTTGAATTACCATAAATATGAAGATTTGAAGAGGATAATATTCTGATGTTAGCATCGAAAGAAACATACCTGACAGCTCTATTTATACTTATACTTCCAGTTCCACCAAGTGTATCTCCAGCTAGTGAAAGATTGTTTGCAGCATTAGAAGAAGTGTATGTTCCATCAACAATTAAATTACCGTTTACAGTTAGGGACCTGTTACCAGCATCAAGAATTCCCCCAGCCTGAATTGTAAGATTGTTAATTGAAGTATTTGCTGTAAGTGAAACTGTTGTTCCGGTAGAAATAATAACATTATCAGTTGCAGTAGGAGAAGTAGCTGTGCCCCAGGTAGTATTTACATTCCAGTTTCCATTTTGAACAGAGATAAATGTAGTTTGACCTAATGAGAGATTAGCAACTCCAATCAAGAAAAGAATAATTAAAAATATTCTTACTTGATACTGTGTATTTATATCTCGACTATAGTATTTATAATCGTTTGATTTCTTCACATTTAAAATTTCTACAAAAACTTTTTAATAAAAATTTATATAAAAAACGGAAGCAAAATATATATACATCCATCCTAAATCTTATATAATATAGCAGCCTTTGCTCTATTTAATACAATCCATTGGTAAATCCCTTATCACGAAACCTAATGAATACTCAAAAGTCAAAAAAATAATAATATCTTCCTACAATCTATGAAAAAGTTATTAAGAATCCTACTCT
>CAZKMG010000093.1:0-11959 GCA_964553465.1 uncultured Bacteroidaceae bacterium | reverse complement strand
TGGACAGGGGGCGCAAAATTATAGCAAAACCTTTAACTTATAAAGAATTTAAGAAAGAGGTGGATAAGCTATAAAGAATCTGAAGTTAACATTTCTTAGAACCAGAACATGGAATTGTTATTTCCGGAACTTTATTATCAGAGAATAATATGAAAAATTTTTCATATAGGCTCTATAATACCTTTCCACTATATGTAATTATTGTAAGGTCACTATCGTTGAAGTGAAATAATAATTAGTGTTATTCGAAATACATCTGGAAATGTGAGTTACAACTTTTTAATCATAGCGGAGTTTTCTGGAGAATCCAAGGAAATGTATCAGATAGCAGAAAGTAAAGATAAAATCAATCAGAGTAACATTAAATTTCGAATCTCCCTGTTGGAACATATATATTACCGGTTTTACACGATGAGAACGAAAATGATAAAATGGAAAAAGATTTCTCATCATCCCCGAATTAGAGTATGCATTTTAAAATAATTTCAAATCTTTCATTTTAGCCTCATCCTTCGCTGATGCGACATGTATCCTTGATTGTTCCATGTTGAAGATCAATCTTAAAATATTATACTTTTAAGAATTTTTATTAGCTTACCTTCGGATTTCTAAACATAAATGCCATATTCCTATGAAAAAAAAAGATGGTTTTTCAAGAAGAGATTTTCTTAAGAAATCTGGACAAGGAGCTGGTTTATTGGGATTGGGAGCATATTCATCAGATTTATTCGCAAAGAACAATCAACAGCCTTACCAATTGCTAAGGCAGGAGAAGAACTCACCCCGGGAGGTATGGGTTATGAGTATTGCAAAGAGCGGAATAGAGGATAAGGATATAGTGAAAGGAATGATTGACAGAATAATGGTTATGTCGGAATATAAACCTGATATAATTTGTCTTCCTGAGCTCTTTACCGGAACTAGTGCAGTGGCAGCAGAAGAGGTCCCAGGTCCAACAACACAAAGGCTCGCAGCTGTTTCGAAAGAATTAGGCAGTTATATTATTTGTCCGATCCATACAAAGCAAAAAGGAAAAGTATATAATTCAGCTGTACTTATTGATAGGAATGGGCAGATAGTTGGTCAGTATAACAAGATTCATCCGGTTTCAGTTGAGAGTGAAAAGGGAGTGACTCCCGGGATTTCTCCACCCCCGGTTTTTAAAACAGATATTGGGATACAAATTTGTTTTGATGTTAATTGGATTGACGAATGGAAGATTCTTAAAGAGCAGGGAGCTGAGATAGTGTTTTGGCCTTCAGCATATCCTGCAGGGCGGATGCTTCCTTCATACGCATGGCTGTTTAAATATTATGTTGTTGGATGTTCATGGCGTGATCCATCTACTATTTATGATATCACCGGGGATCTGATCGCCATGAGTGGGCAATGGGAACACTGGGCTTTTGCAAACCTGAACCTGGAAAAGGCATTCCTCGAAATTGCCCATTATTCGAAGAAACTTAATGACATGAAAAAGAAGTACGGAAGAAAAGTTCTGATTAGGTATTACCACGATGAAGATTGGGTAACCATTGAAAGTCGTTCGCCCGAACTTCATATAAAAACTTTGCTGGAAGAATATGAGCTGGTTCCGCATTGGGACTATATCAAAATTGAGGAGATTGAACAGGAGAAATATCGAATAAAATTATAGACCAGGAATGAGCAGATTCAATTAATTAAAAGTTTTATGAATAATTTATACTCAGAACTATATGCATATATCCTTTTGATTATATGTATGTTATTCCTCCCTTCTTTTATTCAAAACGCGAATAGCCAGGGACCGCAAATACAACATGTCGATTATTTGGTGGAGAATAATACAGGGATTGACTTCAGCGGGGTATTATGGATTGAAGCTGAGGAGTTATATGAACTGGTTCCTGGATTTGATGGATTTTCATTTATCATAACGACAACTCATTCACCAGACCTTGAATTAGATATGAAAAAGAAGAAGACTGATGAGTTGGAATCTCAGGCTTTGGATGAAAATAGAGACGGACGTGTCGAAAAAATCGGTGTATTTCTTCCCCTCAAATCTTTTGAAAAAAAGGTGATTACCATACATATTGGTGAGGTAAACCGCATATCAAGGATAAAGGGACAATATAAAAATCTTTGTAATGTGATAATTGCTGAAGATGAAATATTCTGGGAGTCGGATAAAATCGCCTATAGGTATGATCATTCAATCCCGTGCATCAGCATTATTGGGAAGAGGACCCAGAGAAATATTCTCGAAGAGTTTACCTCATCTTATTATAATGGAAAGAAGCAAACTTTTCTTGGTGAAGAAATTAGTATTTGTCAAAAATCACCTGGATTTGGAGGACTGGGGATCATAAAAAATGGAGTATTTACGGGTTTTGATAAGTATGTGAATACCGGAGCCTGTGGTGACGGTCCTTTAGCCTCTGGGTTCAGTGTATTAGCGACAACCGGAAAATCAATAAAAGTTGAAATTCATTATACCATATCCCGTGAAAGCCGATGGACCATTGTTGAGATTGTTCTATCCGGAAATTGGAAGGGTGTCCAATTCGCAACCGGAATACCTCTCCGAACGGGAGAGCATATCCTGTCATCCTCTGATTATATTGCCTCATTCGCTGGACAACCGGTTTTAGGACTGGGATTATATGTGCCAGAGAATTTTAATGGGGGAATGGAAAAGATGAAAGGGTATCACCTTGTAAAGCTTATGCCGGATAATGAGGGTAAGCTGATATATGCTTTTTCCGGGTACTGGGAACTTGAACACAACCAGAATGTCGTTTATCCTGAAGAAGTCGATATATTAGTGCCGGAAGTTGTATACAGTAATAGTGATAAAAGACTCAACAGGGTGGTTATACGACCGTCCCTGAAATTAAACAATATTGAAAACTTCAAGTCCGCATTAAACGGCGATATAACCGTGCAATTAAGAAACAAACCAGTCATCCGGCGAATTTCTCGAGAAGCTCTCACCTATACGGAATTATATCCGCCTGAAGCAGTAAAGAAAAACAGGAAGAAGACATATAAAGAAGCAAGGGACCTTATGATAAACAGGATAGCTATGCTTGCCGAAAAAGGCTTGAATGATCCTGGGAATGAGAAATTCTGGGAACAATCCGACTCCGAAGGTAATCCCCATTATTTAAAACCAAATACAGGATGGGGTAACGGATATTGGGTTTCGATGCTTTGGGATTCATACAGGATCACCGGAGACTCAAAATTTAAGGAATGGGCTTTAAAATCCAACAGCTTAATGATCGGAAATGAAAACAGACCTTCCATGGTGGCAGGTCTTGATTACTGGGATGCATCAGTAAGAACATTTAAAGAAACGGGTGATAAAACATGGAGGGAGAGTGCCCTAAAAGTGGCCGATAACATGTATGATGCAACCATGAATTCTTCTGCCGGATTAATGCCGACATCCATATTAAGGGATAGGAAAGATCTAGATAATCCGTATAAGGATATCATCTATGTGAAAGTTGATGCAATGATTTGTATCCCAATTTTATTCTGGGCATACCAGGAAACAGGAAATATTAAATATTTGGAGGCAGGGAAGTTACATGCAATGAAGACAAAAGAATATCTAATTGATCCTGACGGCTCAGCTTTTCAATTATCCTGGCATCATCCGGAAACGGGTGAACTCATTGGAGTTGGGACAAACCAGGGCCTGGGTGGAAATAGCAGATGGGCTCGTGGTCAGGCCTGGGTCCTTGACGGATTTGCCGATGCATATAACATGTCTAAAGACCAGGAATTCGCAGATATATTCCGTCAATCTGTTGAATGGATATCGGAAAATCTTCCTGAAGATTATGTTCCCTGGTACGATTATGATGATCAGGGAGTATTTTATCGATACCGTGATACCAGCGCACCAGCTATCTCTGCGTATGCACTACTGCGAATGTCTGAGGCTGAAGAAGATCCTGAACAGGCCAGAAATTATAAAGAATTAGGTATTAAGATCGTAAATTCACTGATTGACAACTACCTGACAAAAGTTGGAGAAGAGGATACCAGGCCATCGGGAATGCTGTCGCACCAATGTTATGTCAAGCATTTTAATAGTTCAGGTGAACAGATCTGGGGCTCGTTCAATTTGCTCAGGGCACTTGTCTGGCTTCATGATAACGGCATTGAAAGAGTTGAATAAAGTACTTTTCGGAATGATCCGGGGTATATTTCCGCACTATTTTTTTTTATTGCTTTTACATAATAGGTTAATTGGGCTTTCTTAATCTTCTTTATCTTCAGGGAATTTCCTGACAGGGGTATTGTTTTATATACATGAATTCGAATTAGCCTATATTTATTGAAAAAATTAGAGCTATTACAATGATCATTTAGAAATGGCTTAAAAAGGAGGATTTCAATGAAAAATACACTATTTGGCAGCCTCATTTTTGGCGCGTCTGTTTTATTTGCTTGTCCGGTTGGTGCACAATCTGATAATGACTCAGATTATGAATGGATAAGACATTCCCGGATATTTATTATTGACGGATTTACCTATCCCCTTAGTCCGAGAATTGAATTTGATGCAGAAAAGCTGGCGCAAACTATGGTGGATATGCATAGTAATGTGGTCCGGATTGCTACATCGGGATATTGTGACTGGTTGATTCCCGGAACAGAGTTCAACCCTTCCCCTTATCTCGGAAACAGGGATATTCTTGCCGAGTGCATTACCGCCTGCAAACACAGGGAAATTAAGGTAGTTCCATATCTAAGAACAGGTGGCCCGATCCGAACCTCTGCAATTAAACCGGAATGGGCTCAAAAGGTCACACCTGAAGGTGAGATAAGAAGTTTTTGGGACCTCGGGGAAAAAGCAACAGCATGCTGCTGGAATACTCCTTACCGGCAAGCCTTTTATGACTATGTTGCCACAATTGTCAGCAATTATGATATAGATGGAATTTATTTCGACTCATGGTTCCCATTCTATCGGTTTGATGGATCATTATGTTACTGTGAGGGGTGCATAACTGGATTCAGGAAGGTAAGCGGGAAAAACATACCATACAAAAAGAATTATGACTATACACCCGAGGAATTGAAGACAATCGAAAGCTATCGAAGGTGGTACAGGGAAGAATTTTATGAAGTTTTCAGCGAGACAAAGCGGATAGTAAAATCATATAAAGACATCCCGATGATTTATAATATTAACAATCCTTCCAGGATCATGAGGGAGGATTCCAGGATTTTAAACGGTAGCGACGCTTTTCTATATGAAAGGGGAAGAAGTATGATGGAGCGTGCTGAAGGTGTCAGTCTCGCAACAGCTCATGGGCTGGCTGTATGGCCATATGTTGGCACATATGATCCTTTTCCTCGCATCCCGCATTATAAATACGAGCTTGAACAGGAGATATATACTTCAGTGGCCTTCGGCGGTTCACCCATCCTATATCATAGCTATTTCTTTACAGAACATCCCGAAGCCCGTAGCCCGGTTAAAGAAGCTTTTGGGATTTTCAGTGAGAATGATAAATTTATCAAAGGATTTCGTCCTGAAAAGTACTGTGCGGTTATCTGGAATAATTATGATCCTCCCGGACACGATGTCGAGGGTTTCATGTGGGATACAAATGCCCGGTTAAGTTCATTAGGCTTATTTTCCGCATGCATCACCAATCACATTCAAACCACTTCCATGTTACAGGAAGACCTCGATGACCTAAGCCTTATAAAAAAGTACAAGGTCATTGTTCTGCCCGATATATGTTATCTTACCGACAAACAGGTAACGACCCTAACAAAGTTTGTCGAAGGTGGAGGAGGGCTTGTAATGACTTATGCTACTTCACTTTACGATGAGAACGGGAAACGACGCAATGATTTTGGGCTAAGTGATCTTGCCAGGATAAGATATCATATGCCGGATGAAAACCTCACTGATATTATACATCATCACCTCACCTACGGTGGTGTATGGGACTTATACCTGAAGACCTGTCCGGGGCAAAAAGTAATTAAGCCCCCGCTTACTGACCGACTTCTTCCGACCCACTTGTACGAAACGGTTGATGTACTGCCAGGTGGATCGGTAATAGCTGAAATTGTCACCGGGTACGAAAATGAAGCAATTACTCCGGGTATAATAGCTGCCAGCCACGGGAAAGGGAAGCTTGTTTATATCTCTTCTTCCATCGGGGCATTGTACCAGCAAACAAGTATAATCGAACTGGCTGATATGATCAGGAATATTATTGAGTATGTAAGTCCTGAAAGCATTCCATATGAAATAGAGGCGCCGGCTTCTTCCCTGATTTCAAATATGACCGTTAATGGGGATAAAAGAGTTTTTCACCTGATTAACCATACAGGAAGTAGAGATGAAAGGATATTACAAAATGTTTATTATATTCCTCCCATAAATAATGTAACGATACAATTCAGGATCCCCCAGGGCAAAAAAATTAAGCAAATTCAATTGTTTGTTCCATCTGAATTTACTCATAAAAGGGATGGAAATATTGAATATATTAATCTGGAACAGGTCGATAAGTATCAAGGAGTAGTCGTGGAATTGGAGTAAAAGGGATTCCGTTTAAAAATATTCAATGACCTTTTCATCAACCAGTGGGGTATATCTTTCACAACAATAAATATGAATTGAAAAATTTAAATAAAATTTTGAATCTAAATGTAAAAAAACCAGTAAACATATCTCGTATATTAATCCTGGTAAGCTTATGTGTTCTGGGATGCTTCCTTTTCATGTCACCCGTCGGGATGAGGAGTGATCTATTTCAGCAGGATGGAAATAAGGATGAACGTAGTATTAGAATAAGTACCAGGCAATCTTCAGGGATGGAAAATAATTGGGTAAGAAACCCAATTAGTAAAAATTTCCTTTCGGGCGAGTATTTACCGGATAAAAAAGTTAAAAAACTTAAGCCTGCACCGGAAGGAAAGCGGCCATCCACAACTTATTCATGGGAATCATTCATGGCGAGACCATCAGTGACAGGTGATCTTCAATGGACACCAAAGCCATTTGAATATAAGCATGGGAAGTCTGTACGTTATATAGATTTTGAAAATGGGGATGACAGCAATACGGGAATGTCAAAGATGGATCCCTGGAAGCACCATCCATGGGATTCGAATGCAGCAGGAAAGGCAGCCGCATGTACAGGTATTCAAACCTATGTATTTAAAAAAGGTTCGATTTACCGGGGAAGTATTGTTATTAAGGAATCCGGGGTACAGGGTAATCCGGTCCGGTTTACCTCTGATCCTGAATGGGGCAAAGGTGAGGCTGAACTGTATGGATCAGTCAGGATCACGGATGGATGGAAGAAAGGTGCTGATCATAAAGATATTCCGGATGGATCTGGAGTATGGTACCGGGATCTCGATTTTGCACCGAGGACATTATGGATGGTTGAGGGTAAAGATATCTTTCGTATTCCATTGGCAAGGATGCCCAACTGGAAAGTTTCAGATCCGGAAGATGTAAAAAGTGAATGGTGGTGGTGGGATTATCCCGGCGGTAAATCTTTTAGCGTCTTCATGAAAAATGAGCAGGGTAAAGAACTCATTCTGGGTATTGACACAAAGAACCTTACCGGGCCAAAAGAGCTATACATGGGAGCTATAGCATGGACAGAGTTTGGTTGGGTGGACGGCACACCCTACCCTTCATTTGTCCAGGGTTTTGATCCTGAAAAAAAAGGAATTGGATTTGAAGGGTACCTGGGAAGTGCGAGGTCACGCATAATTGCCAGATATCATAGGTATTACCTTGAGGATAAACCACATTATCTTGACGATCCGGATGGAGAATACTGGTTTGATAAGAAAGGTGAAGGGGGAAGAATATTTCTGATTCTTCCAGGGGGAAGAGATCCCAATACCATCACCCTTGAAGCAGGGAAAGAGACTACACTCATTCATTCGGAGGATAAAAATTTTGTAAATATTTCAGGTCTTTCATTCAGGTTCACAAACAATTACTGGAATCTCACTGAACTCCCATCAATAGATGAAAACGGTGTGGTCAGAAAGAACAGGTATCCCGCATGCATCAGGGTTTGGGGAGGAGCATATGATATTACGGTTTCTCAATGTATTTTTGAGTATGTGAATTTTGGCATTTATATGAAGGCGGTTAAACCTGGTTTGTTCATTGATAAGGTCGCAGTAACTGATTGTGAAATCCGTGAAACTGATCATGGAGGGATAGCGATCCAGGAAGGTAACCGGTGGGGACAGGTATTTCCTGATGAGTATGGTCATTTGTATGATGTGAAGATATTACGAAACTACGCGTATAAAACCGGGCTTCGGTCACAGCGTTCCGGAACATCTTCCAATGCTATTGACGTCATGCATGGTCAGACCGTCGAGGTTGCAGGAAATATTATCGAATCCCCCTGGCATGCCGGGGTAAATGTTCGTTGTGCCAAACAAAGCAGAAATATCCGGGATATACCGCTTTCAAGAGTACTTGTTTACCAGAATAAAGTAACAGATGGGATCCGTACAGGGGATGATTGCGGCAACATTGAAACATGGCAGGGTGGATCGGCCTATGTGTATAATAATGTTTCAGGAAATCCCGGGGGGTTCAGGAATGCCAGCTGGATGGCCGGCAAGGATGACCCAAACAGGCCAGGTTCCGCGAGATTTGGGATGGCGTATTACCTTGATGGGGCATTTAAAAATTATTATTTCAATAATATCGGATGGGGATTGAGTAAGGACCCGTGGAGCAGGGTAGGTGCAACGACCATGTTCCAGGAGATCATCAGCTACCAGAATACTTTTTTCAATAATACTGCTTATAACTTCATTAAAGGAACTCGCAGACAAGCCCCTCAGGCGGGGAGGAATAAGTTCCTCGGGAATATATGGGATGGAATCGGAGACTGGGTTTTCTGGCATACAACTCCTGCCAGGTCAGCTGCTGCAGGTAATGAAAGAGATGCCGGACCTCAAAAAGATCAGTACGCCCTTGAAACCAATGCATTTACAAGAAATATTTTCCATGATATTACAGGTAAATACGGCTCATTCAAACCTTCAGGTCAGTGGCATGAGTCCTTCGAAGATAGCAGGGAAGCACTCAGGGAGGTCGGATCTATGGTTTATGACCTGGGCGAGGAAACCTCAGATCCACCAATGAAAGATCCGGAAAAGAGAGATTTCAGCCTTTCTGAAGGTTCATCCGCCATTGATAAAGGTGTCAAAGTATTTGTTCCATGGAGCCTCTATGCAAGCGTTGGAGAGTGGGGATTTTATCCTGCAGGCAATGATCCCGGCCGTATTCTTGATGAACACTGGTATATGGTATCCTATTATTATGTACGTGATGATTATTATAAAATTCCGATGTTTGATCTGACAGGAATAAACGTCGGGGAAAATGATTATGTGGAAGGACCGCTGGAAGACTGGACGAAAGGTGCACTGAGGTTAAATGGTGTAGACCAGTATGCAAAATGTTCAACTAGTTCTATGAATCAAACATTTACATACACTATCTCAGGTTCCGGGAGTAGGGACAGGAATCAAGAACAAATGAAGGTTACCGGAAAGGATTTCAAGAGTCCGCAGGTATATGATTCCAACTTTCTTATTGAGGCCTACTTCAGAACTGAACCGGGATGTACAAATGCTGTACTTGCTAAGAAATTCAAAGATTCCGGGTACTCCTTGGAAGTTAATGCAAAGGGAGGCATAACATTTAAAATTGCTGGAGGAGGGATGACTGCCTTCGTCAATAGCACGGTAGCAATTAATGATGGAAAATGGCATCATGTCCTGGCTGAAGTTGACCGGAAAGCAAATACGATGATTATCTATATCAATGGAGTAAAAAACGTTCAGGGCCCATCCATTGAAAATGACTCTTCACTTGAAAACGAAGGGGATTTATATGTGGGAGGTACTCCCTCAGGCAGGTATTTAAAAGGGACATTCGAGTTTTTACGCATATGCCTGGGGACGCTTGCTGATTCAAAGACCGATATTGATGAACTTTATGCATGGGAGTTCTATGGACCGTTTCTCAGGGATTTTGCTGGTCGAGACCCAAAAGGCAAACGTGATGCTGGTGCATTGGAAAAATGAACATCAGAAAAGAGATAAAAAGTACTTATTTTGCATGTTGGAAGATCCACATATCGATTATAGTGAATTATATGAGCAAATATATACAATAATCAGATTATCATTAATTTAATACATGAAACTTAAAAATATACGTTCAGGAAAAGATAATTTATCTCTTATTTCTATACTAAGCATAATTTTAGGTACCATCCTTTTAATTTCAGCATCAAGGGGTAGAGAAGGAATTAAGCGGCATTTAGAATATGGAAATACAATTTCGATAAGTTCGTCAGGTGAGAAAACAATGTCGTTGTTTAATAATTCGGAGTCAGAGAAAGTAATCAAAAAATTAAAACCTGCTGCACCAGGGAAACGTACATCCAAAAAATATTCATGGGAATCATCTATGGCGAAAGCTACCAGGACTGGAGAACTTCATTGGACACCCAGGCCGTTTGTTTTTGAATATGGAAGTTCAATACGTTATATAGATTTCGAGAATGGGAATGACAATAACTCAGGGATGTCTAAAAATAACCCATGGAAACATCATCCCTGGGATCCGTCTGCAAAAGGAAATTCTGTTAAATGCACAGGTATTCAAACCTATGTTTTTAAGTGTGGGACAATCTATCGAGGCAGAATTGTGATAAAAGAATCAGGTGAACAGGGCAATCCTGTAAATTTAACCATGGATCCAACATGGGGTGAAGGAGAAGCCTCTATATACGGATCTGTAAAAATTACCGATGGATGGAAAAAAGGAGCTGATCATCCCGATATACCAGATGGTTCAATAGTATGGTATCATGATCTGGATTTCACTCCGCGGACCCTCTGGATGGTAAATGGCAATGAGACTATCCGCGTTCCTCTTGCCCGCATGCCTAATTGGAAGATTACTGATCCTGAGGATATAAAAAGTGAATGGTGGTCTTGGGATTATCCAGGGGATAAATATTTTAATGTATTTATGAGGAATGATCAGGGAAAAGAACTTGTTCTTGGTATAGACACTAAACACCTTACAGGTCCAAAAGAACTTTATATGGGGGCCATTGCATGGACCGAGTTCGGATGGGTAGATGGCACACCTTATCCATCTCGTGTTCAAGGTTTTGACGCGGAGAAAAAAGGGATCGGGTTTGAAGGATTTTTAAGAAACTTACGTGCCCAGATTGTATGCAGGTATGAGCGATATTATCTTGAGGACAAACCTAATTACCTCGATGATCCGGATGGTGAATTCTGGTTTGATAAGAAAGGTGAAGGGGGGAGACTTTATCTTATCCTTCCGGGAGGAGCAGACCCAAATACTGTGTTCCTTGAGGCAGGGAATGAATCCACACTGATACACATGGAAGAGAAACAACACATAAAAATTTCAGGACTCTCATTCCGGTATACAAATGTGCCCTGGGATCTTACTGAACTACCATGGGAGAACGACAGATTCTCTCTTATAAAGGATCTTTGGCCGGCTTGTATAAGAGTTTGGGGTGGTGGTAATGAAATACATATATCTCATTGTGATTTTGCCTATGTGAATGAAGGTGTTATGATGAAGGCTGCAAAACCAGGTTTAGATATTGATAACGTCTCGGTAACGGATTGCGATGTCCGCGAAACAGATCTTGGTGGAATAACCATACATGAGGGAATACAATATGGGGATATCCTTTCTGAATATGGCGGTTATGTATATGATGTCAAAGTGCTTCGTAACCATATATCAAGAGTAGGTCAGCGATCATTGCAGCGGATAGGTTCATCAAACGCGGTGGATGTTTCTAATGGACAAACAGTTGAAATCGCAGGAAATATTATTGAGAGCCCCTGGCATGCTGGTATATATGTTCGTTGTGGC
>CAZKMG010000092.1:0-12007 GCA_964553465.1 uncultured Bacteroidaceae bacterium | reverse complement strand
TAAGAGAGATAAGGAGATGGATGTCAAAATGAGTGATGGAACAACTGTTAGAAAAACCATTACAACAAGACATTTAGCTATTATGGATTGTAGATTTGAAGATAAGCAAATGGATAGCAATAAATATGTTTTTGAGGCACCAACATTTTCAGATGTAATAGATAAATTAATGGAGGTTTATCCAAATTGAGTGAAGAAAGCAAATTATTGGGTTTTAAAATAAGCCAAAAACAATTATTAAAAATTCTTGGACATTTACAAGCATCTGGTACAACACAAGCTGGAGAGCATACAGAGTTTATGGATGATTGTATTATCAGAGTGGATTCTAAAGGTATCTGGTCGATTACAATAGATACAAGTTCAAACATTATAGCTCATGCACAGGTTAATGTAGTCCCTTTTACAAAAGAAAACGAAGATTATGGACTTGAAACTTATGGAAAAGATAATATACCAGTAAATTATCCTCATCCTTCAATATAAAACGTTGGAGGGAGTTCAGTTGTCGTTCATTGATCATTCAAAGAATCAGATTTTGCTATAACAAATTATTTAAATACCAACCCTGAAATGCACAATTTTCTCTTTCTCAAGATTTGTATCGGCCTTATCCCTGACTTTTGTCGATATGATGATTTTGTACTGTTCATTGCTTCCAAGCGTTTCTTCAGGTAAAAAAGTAAATTTCGTTCCGCCACGGGAAATTTTCCAGTTTCCTTTTATTTCCTTATTGTCTGAAAGACTGATGAGACTGATTCCTTCTTTCTCCAGGATAGATTTTTCATCAATTAGAGGAGCAAACTGAACCGAAATTTCGGAGGAGGGAGAGACATTGTCGGCACTATCGCGGGGAATAACGACCAGCACCACTGGAGGGAGTTTCTCATCTGGTTTAAGGTATCTGTCAAAAAAGTCATGAAAAAGCTGATACCTGTCGACACCCAATTTTTGATCATATCCATAAGGGAGTTCATGTGCCAGACCTTCCATCAGCATACTGATATGGTTCACATCGAGTTCTTCAAGTCTCTTTGCAAATATTGGGAAGCCCTCCTTACTGATCACGTCGCGTTCTTTCTCCCCACAGGCAAAGATAGTTGGTACATAATCGGGTGTAATGTATTCCGGTTCAAAGGTACCCATACCCATTGACTGGTAACCAACCTGTATATCGGATGGATATCCCGGCCATGGCTGGGGCTCTGGTGTTCCTTCGGGGAATCCTTCATATTTCTTACTTTCTGTACCACCTTCATGATGTGGATCGGAAAGCCTGGTAACAGCGTATTGTCCTTTGGAATGGCCCATAGCACCGATATGATCAGTATCCATATTGTACTTATCGGCATTCATATGAATATACCTTAAGGCTGCGGTGTAACAGGCAAGTCCATTCCAATGATCAAGTTCGAATTTGTTAAAATGAAAGTAATGATTGACACAAGGATTGAAACAGTGTCCCATAACGACATGCACATACCCCCGCATGGTGAATCCGATATAATGGGGCCGGTATGCATTCGGCCCGCTGTTTGGATTTCTTTCCGAAATAGTTTCAGAATTAACAAGAACAGGTAATTTTCTTTTCGCCTGAGATGGGTATACAATATCCATTTTAACAGTGAAATCGAAAGGTTGTCCCTTGCGGTCAACCATGTCGGATGGTGAAGTAACAGGTTTTAAGCCCGGTACTTTTGGAACAATATCTTCATTATAGGATCTCATGATATATTCCAGGGTACCATACACTCCATGCTTGTCCAGCTCCCAATAAATCAGGTCTGTAGCAACCCTGTAACCGGCGGGCATAAAAAAGCACCTGTAATTAACAGGTTTAAGATGTATATCTTTTAACAAAGACGGAGTATTCGTCCCGTAAACTGCCCTGAAGATATCATGCAGGTCTTTATCAATAAAGGTGGATACGGCCTTTGGGTCATTGCCAAAATCAGCCGTGATTACTATGAATTTTTTTTGGATATCATCTCTTAATATGGACAGATCGGATTCCTGTCCGATACGTTCCCATGCCTGGTTTTTAACATAGACAATAACCTGGGCTCCATCGGTATCCGTGCTGTCTTCAAGAAAATATATATTCAGAGGGATCTCTTTATCAAGTTTTTCACATTTCCATATGACAGATTTTCTGAGATAGGGTTTAAGTCCGGAAAGGTCATCTGATTGTGAACATGTAGTAAAAACAGCAACGAATAGCAAAAGAATAGTAATCGGGTAACTACATATAATTTTCATTGTAGGTTCAGTATATTGGTGTTAGTAGAATTAAATCCTTTTATTCCGTGGGTTCAGATCGTGCTCAGTTTATCCCTGTTTTCATATACTTTTAAGATAGCATTGGCAATATCATCCATATCCTCTTTGGTTCCAAGCAGAGGGCCCGAAGCCCAGATCATCATAACGTCTTCACAAGCTTTGTCGCAAACAGGATAGATCAGTTCATCGCGGTACGACTGAAGCCGTGCAGGGGAATACATTTTCTGATACACTTTAAGGTCCAGGATGTTTTTAGTCCAGGGCTCTTTATGTAATCCATTCGGGAGATATGTGCTTAAACTGATCCCTTCTGCAGCGAGGGCTTTCAGAAATTTGCTACGATCTGCATTATTAAAATGCTCCTTATGATAGGTCATCATATACAAATAAAACGATCCACTATCTGTTCCCGAGTAAAGTTTTTGGGGAACGACTCCAGGGCAATCTTTGAGTCGGGAAGTCAGGTAACCGGAATTCTTGTTACGGAGGTCAAAGCGTTCTTTTACACCACTTAATTGTCCTAATAGAATGGCTGCCTCAAACTCATTCATCCGGTATTTGGGTCCTATGGTTGTAGTACGTCCCTTACGGTTAGTGCCATGGTTTTGCACAGTGAAGCACTTATCCATCAGTTCCTCATCATTTCCGACGATTGCACCGCCTTCACCGCAGGCCATTGTCTTACTGGATTGAAAACTAAAGCAACCCAGATCACCAATAGTACCTAAGCCTTTTCCCTTATAAACACTCAGGTGTGCCTGGGCGGCATCTTCAATAACCAACAGATTGTGTTTCCGGGCGATCGCCATAATCTGATCCATATTGCAGGGCTGTCCGCCCAAATGTACCGGCATTATTGCCTTAGTATTTATAGTAATTCTTTTTTCAACTTCGTTGGGATCAAGCTGAAAGTATTCCGGATCCAGGTCGGCCATTACAGGCAAGGCACGACTCGAAATAATCGAAGATATTGTTCCGGGATCGGTAAGAGGAGCAGTGATTACTTCGTCACCGGGACCGATTCCCAATGCTTCCACACACGTATGCAGCGCCTGGGTGCCTGAGCCTGTAGCTACGCTAAATCTGGTTCCTATCAAATTGGCAAACTCCTTCTCAAATGTTGGAACAGTCCCTGTTGAAGATTGTATCCTGCACCAAATTCCACTTCGCGTGGTTTTGACGACAGAATCTACGACCTTTTCATCTACGTATGGCCATGCCGGCCAGGTCTTGTTTTTATTACGGACAGGATCACCCCCAAGGATGGCCAGTTTACCGGTTTGCCTATGCATACCACTGGCAAAAATAGGATTTGAAGCTACCGCTCCAAGAGAACTGGCAGATACAGTAGCAATGAAACGTCTTCTGGTATAATCTTTTGTGCTCATCACATGTAGTTTTAGATTTTATGTAGTTATTTTTTGAATTGATATTCGTATCTATCTTCAATTACTAAATTTTGATAATCAAACTTACTGAAAAAATTCCCTTGACAAGCAGAAAACCGAGTATATTTTTATAAAGGATTTTTCTTTTATGTAACAATTTTCATTCAGATGCTGGAAGTCCATGGTCCATAGTCAACAGTCGGCAGTAGGCAGTCCACCGTCTATAGTTGGCATTGTGTAATTCGAGGCTCAAGGTTTACAGCTTGAGGATTAAGGTGCCTTCAGTATTGGCAGTATATGCCCTTCCTTTCTTAATTTCGATAGTATAGAGGATCAATCCGTCACCGTTCGGTTTTGAAATGATCTTTACATCATAAGCAGTGTTTGTCGCAAGTGAAAAAATGTAACAAGTAGTATTTTTCCTCGAAAGCAGGTTGAAATTTCGATTGATGAATTCCTGGTCACTTCCTGTATTGATGCAAAAAACAGCTGCATCGCACGTATTCCCTCTGTCAACTACTGCCCCTATCATATTTTCACTTTTGATGAGTCTTGAACCAGGAGCATTTAAATTATCTTTTTTCATTGCAGTGAGTACTGCGACAATCTGGTTTTGTTTGTCGATTCCAAAAATGTTGTCAGTTACAACACTTACCTGTTTTGCAAAATAATTCAGTGTTTTATTCTCATATTTCACATTGGAAGGGTAAAGAATTTTTGCCTGTAAAGTGCTGTTATTATCGATGTTTACAATTTGATTCACTGAATCGATAGTATAGCTTGATTTTGGGTCATAATTCAGGTGCCATTTTGTCGGGCGACTCGTCCTGGAAATTTGTGAAACCCTCAGTTCGTCTCCTATCACAAAAATATCAGGAGGTATAAATGCGACATGTCTGTACCAACGCTTGAGTCCTATGGAGTCTGGGTAACATTCTGTGGCATCACCAAGGAGGTATGCATAATTATTTTTAAGATCTGTACTCAATAATTTCGCTTCATATTGTGGTTTACGCTGTTGAATTGCACCTTCAATAGTAAGCGTGTTATGGTTGTTACTTTCCAGTCTGCCATATGAAGGAGGAACTGCCAGGTAATTACCATAGGCATAAAGGTCATAACTATTCGCCTGGGCATGTGTATGCCCATAGTTTGATAACATCAATCGATTACCATTTATAACTGCTGCACGGGCATTATGACCGCCTACAGGTGAACATGTAAAAGCAAACACCAGGTCATCTTTTTGCCATCCGGTACGTAAAATAACCAGTCCCTGGTTAGGAAAATAATGGTTTGTAGGAAGATCATCAGGTGGCACAGGTTTAACTTTAGCATCATACCATAAGAAATTCCAGCCAACACAATGAAGTGCAGGGACAAGTGATGATTTACTGATCTGCCAGTCAGATTTAACCGGGATGTTCTTTGTCAGATAACTATAATCAAGAATCTCTTCCTGGTTAGCAAGCCATTGAATATGTGAATCTTTATGCTCGTGGGCAAGCTTATGCATCAGGTGGCTGGATACAGAACCAAGTACATTATATCTTCCGTTGATAAAGGAATCGTGATGATAAATGTACGTATTGTCAGTCAGCCAGTTATACAATCTGTATGTGCTGGCATTTTTAACCATTGGAAGCTGAAACATGTCTATATCGGATAATTTTTTATATACATCAAAGAAGACATATGTATAATACATGCCATATATCCAGTCAGCTGTTCCTTCAGTCCATGCTCCGTCATCTCCGACAATGCCCATATCTGTTTTGGTAATATCCAATAAATATCCTAACCAACCCGGGGCCTGGCGGTTTTCGTAATATAGTGCTGCTGCTCCTACTCCCAGGCCGCTGACAGGAAGCCAGTGGTCATGATTAAGGCTTATTCCTGCCCACCAGTCTGTCGTAGTACCCAGTACTCCCCGCCGCACGATGGCAGCAAGATGATAGCTCAGCTGAATCCTTTCCTCCGGGGATAATTCATTATAGAGCATGTCATAACCGCTGGCCACTGCCACGGCATAAGCGCCTATACAAAAATTACCCTTGATATCTGAAGGATATGAACTGAATACCAGTAACCATTTTTTAGCAACATTTAAATATCTTGAATCACCCGTGAGATGGTAGATCAGTGACATGTTAAAAATATAAGAGGCACCACTCTCACAATATACCTGCATGGTATCTATATTTACTGGCAACCGGGCAGGTTGCAGGGGATTAAATTCCACAAATACATCGGCCCATTTTTTCAGGATTTCGAAATATTGTTTGTGGGTTGTGGTGGCTGCTTTTCTTAAAGCAGGGACCTCATCCATTGTAAAAAACAGGTATGGATGGGATTTTTTTTGAAGTATATCTGCCTTTAATTTAGCCATGGTAAAGAATGGCTGAAAGGCCAGAGTTAACAAGCAGACAATCAATATTTTTCTCATTTGATGTGAAGTAAAAGGATGGTTAGGTAATATTATCTATTGGTCATTGAATATCGTAATTTTAAGATTAATTGCAGTTTTTTTCAAGTTATATAGGATTTAAAATGTAATAACCTGATATTTTCCATAATGATCCTTGATTAAAGATTTTTTATAAAGTATTTGTTCCATTGGCCCAGATCAAAAAATAAAAATAGGTTTTTTATTTCATTGATGTCAATAACGAAGTGTAATTTAAAGAAACAATTTGAATAGGTTTCAACCATTATGTATATGAAAGCCCTTCAAATGGAATTGTAGTTTTGTTGATGTTAATTATAAACAACGGATTTAGGGTACTTTAAAAGATTAGAGTTGAATGACGTTTGTTAAAGTCATATCAGGTAATTATATTTATAAGTTGTTGCAATCATTTTTCTCTTCATTATAATTATTATTTATGGATACTCAAATTAAGGCTCCGATTTGGTTACTTTCCATTATAAGAGTACTTATCGGCTGGCATTTTCTGTATGAAGGGATCATAAAACTTGCCAGTCCCTCGTGGACTGCAGGCCCATATTTGCTTGAGTCGACCTGGGTGTTTGCAGGGTTTTTTAAGGCTATGGCTGCCAATCCCACCGCTCTTTCAATAATAGATTTTCTTAATATATGGGGGTTAATCTTAATCGGGGCAGGGCTGCTCGCAGGATTATTTACCAGGATTGCTTCCTGGTCGGGCGCAACATTGCTTTTGCTTTATTACCTGGTCCATCCCCCTTTTGTCGGTATCATGGATAGTAATGCGATGGAAGGCAGCTATATCTGGGTTAATAAAAACCTTATCGAAATGGTTGTTCTTATTTTACTGGCGAGAATTCCAATCAAATGGATGTTTGGTGCTGATAATCTCATTGCACAGGGCAAGGAAAATAGGAAGAAAGATGGAATTGCGACAAATGGTTCGATCATCGTTCCGGAAACCGATAATCCTGATTTTACAGACCTCCCCATGCTTGACCGCCGAAGGGTATTGAAAAACCTCTTTACTATTCCCGTTATGGGAGGCTTTACTTATGCTGTATTAAAAAATTTCGGATATGAGAGTTATGAGGAGAAAGAGCTCAAAGTAAACGCAATATCATCGGCCACTCTGAAGTTTGATAATTTTTCAAAGCTGGCAGATTTAAGGGAAAAGGTTCCTCTGGGAAGAATCGGTAAGCTTGAAGTAAGCCGGTTAATTTGCGGGGGAAATCTCATTGTTGGCTATGCACATGCCCGTGACCTGATATATGTCTCCAGCCTCGTGAAGAAATATTTTACCCAGGAGAAAATATGGGAAACAATCAGGTTGTGCGAGGCCTGCGGAGTCAACACCGCTCTCATGAGAAATGCACCCGATTGCGTATATCCCTTGAATAAGTACCGGAAACAGGGAGGCAAGGTCCAATGGCTGGCAGCGACCTACCCCGAAGAAAATGATGTGATCACAAACACTCAGATTGCTATAGACAATGGTGCTGATGCTATTCTCATTATGGGTAACACGGCAGATAAATGGATCAGCAAGGGACGTATTGACTTGTTTGAGAAATGGTTCAGCCATTTCCATGGGATGGGAATTCCGCTGGGTATTGGTGCACATGAATTGGAAGTAATTACCACTATGGAAGAAAAAGGATTCCCTGTAGATTTTTACTTTAAGACTCTCCATGATCTTAATTACTGGTCATACCAGGCCGATGAGCCCAAAGGAGATGTGGTTTGGAATAACCGGGATAATTACTGGTGCAGGGAACCTGAAGAAACAGCGAAATTCATGGAAACTGTTAATAAACCATGGATTGCATTTAAAATTCTGGCTGCAGGTGCTATAAAACCTAAGGAAGGCTTTAAATATGCCTTTGAGAAAGGAGCGGATTTTGCCTGTGTAGGATTATTTGATTACCAGGTAGTGGAAGATTGTAATATTTTGACCGATACCTTAAAAGGATTAACCGAAAGGAAAAGGAAGTTTTTTTAATCCATAAATGCCCTGATTTTATTAATGATCAGGGTAGTGATATAGGTATGATTAATTATTATGGAAAGTAGAATTGAAACTTTAAATGATAAGAAATTAGTTGGAAAGCGAATGATAATGACTTTCTCTGAAAATAAAACAGTTGAACTCTGGAGAAGCTTTATGCCACGGCGAAAAGAGATTCAAAACATCATTGGCAAAGAATTCTATTCAATACAGATTTATACCCCTTCGTTTTTTGACCATTTTAATCCAGATACTGAATTTGAAAAATGGGCCGCTGTTGAAGTAACTAACTTCGATGAAGTCCCTGATGAAATGGAAACTTTTATATTAGCAGGTGGGCTTTATGCCGTTTTTTTATATCAAGGAGCTGCAAGTTTTGCGGCTAATACTTTTCAATATATTTTAGGGACCTGGTTACCAAATTCAAAATATAGCTTAGACAACAGACCTCATTTTGAAATGCTGGGAGAAAAGTATAAAAATGAGGATCAAGGTTCTGAGGAGGAAATATGGATACCAATCAGGACGAAAGAATAGCGACGGGGACTGATAGCCGATATAATGATTAAGGTTTAAATGGTTAACCGATTGCATCATCCACCTCAGAGTAAATTCTGATTTTTACAATTGCAACAGAGTTATCCAATACTAAGCATAGTGAAGATATTCAATTGAATTTCATCAGATATTTCAATAATTTGATTTAGGTTTAAACCATAGAACATTAGTTATTTTTGTAATTAATTTTTAAAGATGACACACTATGAATTTATTACATTTTGTCTCTAATATTCATTGGATACCGGTGATAGTTATGACTATCTTTTCTTTTGCTCTGGGAGCATTCTGGCACAGGCCTTTTTTGTTCGGTAAAATATGGGCCAGGGAGAATAATCCAAATAATATTCAGGTAAAAATAAATGCTCCTTTAATATTTGGAGGAACTGCAATTATGCATTTCATTGCCATTGCTGCTCTGAGTGCTCTAGTATCAGGACAGGGGGGTGTTAAAGGTGTGATGAGTGGTTTGTTCATATCGATTATCTGGATAGTTCCGGCAATGGGTGGCACTTATTTATTTGCCAATCGTTCATTAAAATTATTGGCCATAGATGCTGGAATGTACATTATTTTATTCTCTTTAACCGGATTTATATTAGGGATTTGGTAATCATTTTTAAATGATACCGATTGGTAAATCCAAAATAAACCTGAAAAATAAAATCTTTCCTGATTATTTATTGTCAATATAAAAAAGTGAATAGAATTTTAAAAAATGAATTATAAAAGGGAAGACTCTGATATAGTAAAAAGGTTAGCTGGAAAAGGAATATTTCCATATCAATTTGCATTTACCTTATTGATTCCCTTAAGAAATATTTTTCTTTCTCCAAACCAATTAATTAAAAGGCTTGAACTCAATGAGTACTTAAATGTTTTAGAAGTTGGGCCGGGACCAGGATATTTTAGCCGGAAAATTGCAACAACTTTACATAGAGGCAGGCTGGTATTAGCGGATATTCAGCAAGAGATGCTGGATTATGCCAAAAAACGAATCGAAAAAAAAAGATTGACCAATGTAGAGTATTTCCTTTGTGATGGGCACACTTTTCAATTTCCGGACAATACTTTTGATAGAATTTTTATGGTTACGGTCATTGGTGAAATTAAAAATAAGGAAATATATATGAATGAATTTTACAGGATTCTTAAAGCCGGAGGTATTTTATCAATATCAGAGCTCGCAGGTGATCCTGATAAGATGACGATTCATGAAGTACAAGAATTGGCTGTAAATTCAGGCTTTGAATTTTATAAAATGTATGGAAACGAAAGAAACTATACAATAAATTTTATGAAAAAATAATGGCGTCGCTATGAATGACATGTTATGTCACTTTCCTTTAATTCTTTACCATGAATAATAAATTTTTATAACAAATAGGGAAAAAAGCATTTAATTTTAAACGAAAATATTAATTGATAAGGAAATGCGATTTATAATAAAAGAACTTCGGCGTCATCAATGGAGAACAATTGCAAATATCAGCGGCTATATTATTGCCATTCTTTTCATACTGCTTTTTTTATCAGTTTCCAGGACAAATGACAATGAATCAGTTGGTATATTGAAAGGTACCGGGACACATTTTATCGTGTACATTCCAAGCAAAACAAATTGCTGTGTCAGTGAAACATCAAACGGATCCGTTTTTGCTGAGGGATTATATACCCAGATGCTAAATCATAACATGATTAATTCGATCAGAAAAATAGAAGGAGTTAAAGATGCTGCTCCCTACCTGCTTTATAGAATGTATGATGAAAAATATAAAGCAGAAATTTCACTTGGAGGAATAGACATCGGCAGCATTGCAACAGAAAATAATGTATGTGCACCAACTAATCTTATTTCAGGTAAATTTATTTCTGATAATCCGGTAGAAATTGTAGCTGAAGAATCATTCGCAGAAGTACATAACCTCAGAGTGGGCGATACCTTATATATTTTTGGAGGAAAATTCAGTTTATCGGGGATTATAAACTCAGGTATCAAACCCGGTAAAGCCGATTTTTATTCAAGCATTGAGAATGTAAGGATAATATTGAGAGATAAATTACAATGTAATGCGCCCGGATTCGATGCGAATATTATTCTTGTTGAAGTTAATGATGCACGAATTCAGAGTCGTATAATTAATCAACTGAAAAATGAGATGGATTATTTGACGATTTCCAGCTATAACTGTTATGAGCCTGCCAGCAAAGTGATGACTATGATCAATAGATCTTCAACGGTTCTTTCAATAATGATTTTCATTTTTTTAATAGTTTTTTCCGCTAAAACTCAGGTAACATCACTTATGGAAAGATCAAGGGAGATAGGAATATTAAAATCCCTTGGCTGGTCAAATTCCAGGCTTAGCAATCAAATATTGGGGGCCTCGCTTATTCAATCGATAATTGGCGCAATCATAGGGAGTATTTTAGGAGTCTTAACGATCCTTTTTATGAACATCAATAATTTAAGGCTATTTGATATAATTGAATTTCATTTTCAATATGAAAGTATCCCGGGTTTAATTATCCTGTCCATAGCAGGGGGTGTCGCAGCAAGTATTTTCCCTATCATCCGGTTGCATAGCACGAAGGCCGGAGAGATGATCAATAATTATTTGTAATCCCTAACTTAAGCTAAAGAATGAATGATTATCAAATAGAATGCATTTCGTTAAGCAAGGATTTCATCAGAAATAAACAAAGAGTTTGTGCAATTGAGGATATTAACTTGAAGATCGATAAAAGTGAAATGGTGATAATTAAAGGCCGATCCGGTGCTGGGAAGTCCACTTTATTAAACCTAATGAGCGGACTGATAAAACCCTCACAAGGTAAAGTAATGATTGGTTTGGATTGTATCAGTGAAATGCCGGATTATTCTTTAAGTGATTTATTATTGAATCAAATTGGAATTATATTTCAAAGCTTTAATCTTTTACCGACGTACACTGTCTATGAGAATATTGAAATCGCGTTGGTACCTAAAGGTCTACATAAGAAGATGATCAAAGAGTCCATTATGCCTCTCCTTGAACAATTTAATTTACAGGATAAAACCCAACTATTACCTTCTGAATTAAGTGTAGGCCAGCAACAAAAAGTAGCTATAATAAGAACTTTAGTAAAGCAGCCATCCATCATTTTTGCAGATGAGCCCACAGGATCTGTGGATGAAGAAACCGCCGGGGAAATTTTCGAGCATCTTGTGAATTTAAATAAAGAGAAACAGGTTACTCTAGTTGTGGCCACTCATGGAAATATTCCGGAAGATTTTGCCGACAGGATTGTTACGATTGTAAATGGAAGGATAAATTAAGAATTGAG
>CAZKMG010000091.1:0-12008 GCA_964553465.1 uncultured Bacteroidaceae bacterium | reverse complement strand
GTGTTTGCCTATGATCACAGATTGTTCATTCCTCCAAAGTAAAAAACAATCTTCCTGAAAATTTTTTAACACATATTCATCTGCAGCAAGGTTAAAGTATGGATCAGTATGAGAATCTTTTATACACAGCATCTAGCAGGCTATTAGGGATTTGATTACAGCGCATTTCTGCTAAAATGAATACAGAAATTTCTTTTCTTAAAATAATCATCAAATATAGATTGATTAACAGTTACAGGCAAATATAAAGTGCCGGGCAAAAAAAGCTAATGAGAATTATTATTTTTGTGGCGGATTATGTTTAAGAAAATATGAATAAAGTTAGTCTTACCATTGTTTCAATTTTACTTTGGTCGTATTTTATTATTTCTTCAATTATATTTACTCCCATTGGATTAATCCTCTGGCTGATTACAATTTGGGCAGATAAGAACCTCCGATTGCTTCATCTTTTCTCATGTTTCTGGGGAGCACAATATATCTGGATTGTCCCCTACTGGACGTTAAAAATATATAACAAAAACAAATTCAAAAGAGGTAAATGTTACATTATGGTTTCGAACCATCAAAGCCTTGCTGACATTGTTGTTGTTTATAGTCTTTTCAGGCATTTTCGCTGGACATCAAAAGTAGAAAACTTTAAACTTCCATTTGTTGGGTGGGTACTGTCGTTAAATAATTCTATTAAAATTTACAGGGGAGCCAGCGATGCGTTTAAAAAATTCGAAGACCAGGCAAAAAAGGTTCTTAATAATGGAAATTCGATTATGATTTTTCCTGAGGGCACCCGGTCAAAAGATGGTGAAATGGGGAAGTTTAAAGATGGAGCATTCCGTCTGGCCCATGATACAAAAATCGATATTCTCCCACTGGTTCTTGATGGAACTTCAAAAGCAATACCAAAATCAGGTTGGATTCTTACGGGCCGGGAGAAAATGGTACTTAAAGTACTTGATCCGGTTCCTTATAATGATTTTAAACATTTGAGCTATGGTGAAACCTCATCATTCATCCATGAAAAAATAGAAAGTTCACTGATCGAAATTCGGTCTAATCCTTATTGACATGTTTGTGCCATCACCCGAAAAAAATATTTTGCGACGGATGGGATTTCTTGCTGACCAACAAGGTATCCTGAACCGGTTTTTTCGTGAATCGGATCAATGGAAACATCACCTGGATAATACTTCGAACTTTATCATCAAATGTTTGAAGAATAAACATATAAAAAGTCTTATTGTCCTTGGCAGTGGTTGGCTAATGGATTTTCCACTCGAAAAAATTGCAGAAGATATTGAGTATATAAAAATGGTGGATGTTTATCATCCACCCCAGGTCCAAAAGAAAGTTAAGGCTTATTATGGAATACAATGTATTTCTGCTGATATTACCGGGGGATATATTAAAATGATTTATGATGATATAAAAAATTCAGGACATAGTAAAACAAGCTTCACGTTTACTCCCAGGACGATGCTTACTGAATTAAAATGCTCAGAAGATACTTTTATTATATCTCTAAATATAAAGAACCAACTTGATATATTACTTGTTGATTACCTTAAAAAAAAATCCAGGGTGGATCAGGAGACTATCCTTCAAATCCGTGAAAGAATTCAAAATGATCATGTCAGGTTGCTCATGAATAACCGTTATATTTTAATTACGGATTATGAGGAATTAATTATTAACAGGAAAAACCAGTCTGATTTAAAGAAAAACCTTATTTATACTAAGCTTCCACGTGCCAGATACCATAAAGAGTGGATTTGGACATTTGATACACATAATTTATATAATCCTGAAGGGCAAACCCTTTTAAAAGTCAGGGCATTGTGTTCAGAAAGCCCTGAGATTCAATAAATATAAGGAATGAATGTTAATTTCTTTGTTGAAAAAGAAATGAATAGGCACATCCTTATTTAATTATATTTGTGTAAAACCTGAAGAGTATGAGCGTGAATTATTCAGAAGAAAGCATTAAAACTCTTGATTGGAAAGAACATATCCGCAAGCGGCCAGGAATGTACATTGGAAAGCTTGGTGATGGTTCGTCCCCGGATGATGGTATATATATACTTCTTAAAGAAGTGTTGGATAACTCTTTGGACGAATACATGATGGGATATGGGAAAACTATTGAGATCACCATTGAAGAAAAGATCGTAACAGTTAGAGACTATGGGAGAGGTATTCCGCTTGGGAAGCTTGTGGATGCTGTGTCAAAAATGAATACAGGGGCAAAATATGATTCAAAAGCTTTTAAAAAATCTGTTGGATTAAACGGAGTTGGGGTGAAAGCAGTCAATGCGCTTTCATCAAAATTTTTAATAGAATCATTCAGGGATGGACGTTTAAAAGCATGTGAATTTTCAAAAGGTGAATTGATAAATAATTTACCTGAACAAGCCTCATCACTGCGAAATGGTACGTTGGTGACATTTATCCCGGATGATACCTTATTTGGAAAGTTCAGGTTCATTGACGAGTATATTGAGAGTATGATCAAGTATTATATTTACCTGAACGCCGGTCTTGTAATCATTTACAACGGTAATAAATATGTATCCAAAAATGGATTATTTGATCTTATCACTGATAATATCGGAGGAGAGAATCTGTATCCTGTTATACATCTGCAAAACGGAGATATTGAAGTGGCTATTACACATGGAAATCAATACAGCGAAGAGTATTTTAGTTTTGTAAACGGACAACACACTGTTCAGGGAGGGACACATCTAATTGCGTTTAGGGAAGGCCTGGTTAAAACTATACGTGATTTTTATAAAAAAGATTTCGATCCAGCGGATATCAGGTCATCAGTTTTTGCGGCCATCAGTATTAAAGTTGAGGAACCGGTTTTTGAATCTCAAACTAAAACCAAATTGGGTTCAAAAGACATGGGACCTGCCGGACCATCGGTCAGAAATTATATTATGAACTTTCTTGCTTCCAAGCTCGATGATTACCTGCATAAAAACCCTGAAACAGCTAATAACCTCCTGAAAAAAATACAAGAATCAGAAAAAGAGAGAAAAGCTATTTCGGGAATACAGAAACTTGCCAGGGACAGGGCTAAAAAAGCAAGCCTGCATAACAAAAAACTTCGTGATTGCCGAATACATTATAATTCAAATGATGTTAATAAAGAGGATGCCACCCTTTTCATTACCGAAGGGGATTCAGCAAGCGGTTCAATTACAAAGTCAAGGGATGTAAATACACAGGCTGTATTCAGTCTGAAAGGGAAACCATTAAATTGCTATGGGCTTACAAAGAAAATTGTCTATGAAAATGAAGAATTTAATCTTTTACAATCTGCGTTAGATATCGAAGACGGGTTGGATACACTGAGGTACAAGAAAGTGGTTATTGCTACTGACGCAGACGTTGATGGAATGCATATCAGGCTGCTTCTGATTACTTTTTTCCTCCAATTTTTCCCTAATCTTGTAAGGAAAGGCCATCTTTATATTTTAAAAACACCACTTTTTCGGGTCAGGAATAAAAGTAGATCTATATACTGTTATTCAGAGGATGAGAAAACTAAAGCAATTGCGGAATTGGGCGTCAATCCAGAGATTACCAGGTTTAAAGGATTAGGTGAAATTTCACCGGATGAGTTTAAACATTTTATTGGCAAAGATATAAAACTCGAACCAGTCAGATTATATAGTGATGATATAATTAGTGGGCTCCTTGATTTTTATATGGGGAAAAATACACCAGAACGTCAGGATTTTATTATTGAAAACCTTCGTTTGGAAAATGATACTGTCGATGAAGAAATAGCAGAGAATGTCTCTGAAGTAAACCAGGAGGTACAGTAAATCTAAAAGATAAATTAAAAGCAGTAAGAACAGAATGTTAGATTTTCTGTTATTAGTTTGAATGATTAATTCCAATATTTTACCGCGGGAGATTTAAAATAACTATGACTGATGATTTGAATTTTCTAGGAGAAGAGGAGTTTGATTCTCCTGAAGTATCGAAGGATTTATGGAAGGGTGATGAAGAGAGTCATCCGAAGGTAACCCATTTGTCAGGTATGTACCAGGACTGGTTCCTGGATTATGCTTCATATGTAATACTGGAGAGGGCGGTTCCTAATATCGAAGATGGATTAAAACCTGTGCAGCGCAGGATCCTGCATGCGATGAAGCGACTTGATGACGGCAGGTATAACAAAGTGGCTAATATCATAGGTCATACCATGCAATATCACCCGCATGGAGACGCTTCCATTGGAGACGCATTAGTTCAATTGGGTCAAAAAGACCTGCTTATTGATTGCCAGGGAAACTGGGGTAATATACATACTGGTGATGGAGCAGCCGCCCCGAGGTATATTGAAGCACGTCTGTCAAAATTTGCACTGGAAGTAGTTTTTAATCCAAAAACTACCCTTTGGAGACTTTCTTACGATGGGAGGAATAAAGAACCGCAGACCTTGCCTGTAAAATTTCCTTTACTCCTTGCGCAAGGAGCTGAAGGAATTGCGGTTGGTCTTGCTTCCAAAATTCTTCCGCATAATTTCCTTGAATTAATAGATGCTTCCATTAATTATTTGCAAAAAAAACCTTTCGAATTAATTCCGGATTTTCCGACGGGTGGGTTAGCCGATTTCTCAAGATATAATGACGGAATGAGGGGTGGCGCCATTAAAGTAAGGGCAAAAATAGAGAAACTTGATAAAAAAGGCTTAGTAATCAAAGAGATACCTTTTGGTAAAACTACTTCAGGAGTTATTGACTCTATCTTGAAAGCTAATGAAAAGGGGAAAATCAAAGTCCGGAAAATTGATGATAACACAGCAGAAAATGTCGAAATCCTGGTACATCTGGCTCCAGGAGTATCCCCGGATAAAACAATTGATGCTCTTTTTGCTTTTACTGATTGTGAAGTTCCGATTTCTCCTAATTGTTGCGTAATTGAAAAGGATAAACCAAGATTTCTGGGAATCAGTGAAATACTAAAAATAAACACAGATAATACCCTGAATCTTCTTAAGCATGAACTTGAAATCAGACAAACTGAACTTGAAGAAGAATGGCATTTTTCATCCCTTGAGAAAATATTTATCGAAAAACGTATCTACCGGGATATTGAGGAATGTGAAACCTGGGAAGAAATCATTGATGCAATAACCAATGGACTGAAACCTTACATAAAGCTTTTTAAACGTGAAATCACTGTTGCGGATATTACAAAACTGACAGAAATTAAAATTAAAAGAATTTCTAAGTTTGATTCCAGAAAAGCAGATGAAGTAATTACCAGAATCGAAACTGAAATTGAAGAAGTGAAAAATCATCTGGCAAATATTGTGGACTTTACCATCAATTATTACAGACAAATTAGGAAAAAATATGGTAAAGGAAGGGAAAGAAAAACTGAGATACGGAATTTTGAATCCATTGAAGCCACAAATGTAGCCGCTGCAAACGAAAAACTTTATGTGAACAGGGAAGAAGGTTTCTTTGGTATTGGATTGAAAAAGGATGAATATGTTTGTGAATGTTCAGATATAGATGAAATAATTGCGTTTAAGCGTAACGGTAGTTTTATTGTCACCAAAGTTGCTGAAAAGGTCTTTGTTGGAAAAGACATCATACACATTGGGGTTTTTAAAAGGAACGATACAAGGACTGTTTATAACGTAATATATCTTGATGGCAAAACCGGCTACACTATTATGAAACGTGCTGCTGTAACAGGCATTACCCGAGATAAAGAATATAACTTCATAAGAGAACATAAAAATTCACGTATTCTTTATTTTAGTTGCAATCCAAATGGAGAAGCTGAGGTAGTAAAGATTTATCTGAAACCCAAACCCAGATTGAAGAATATTATTTTTGAGATGGATTTTACCGATGTAGAAATTAAGGGGAAAGCTGCTATGGGTAATATCCTTACAAAACATACAGTTCATAAAATCATCATGAAAGAAAAAGGGATTTCTACCCTGGGGGGACGCAAAATATGGTGGGATGAAGATGTCTTACGCTTAAATGCAGATGGAAGAGGAAAATTTCTTGGAGAATTTATCGGTGATGACAGAATTCTTGTTGTAACCAGGAATGGATATTTCAGGATTACGAATTTTGACCTTTCAAATCATTATGAGGATAATGTATTAATTATTGAAAAGTTACACCTAAATAAAGTTTTTTCTGCCGTTTATTTTGATGCCGATCAGAATTATTATTATGTAAAAAGATTTACATTTGAAGAATCTGAGAAATTACAGAGTTTTATCGGTGAAAATCCGAATTCCAGACTTATCCGACTTACTGAGGTAGAATATCCCAGGTTTGAAGTCCGCTTTGGCGGAAAAAATAAAAGCAGGAATCCTGAAATCATTGAGGTTGCTGATTTTATTGGAGTAAAAAGTTTTAAAGCAAAAGGTAAACGCCTTTCTACTTATGAAGTTAGTTTGATCAACGAAATTGAACCAATGATCAAGGAATCACAATCTCAAGAGGAGCCTGAAGAACAAGTTATAGAAGATCCAAAACCTGATCGAGAAATTACCCAGATGACACTCGATCTATGAAATAACTGTTAAACATTGAAAATATTTCTTATTGGATTTATGGGAGTTGGTAAAAGTACTGTAGGCAAGAAACTTGCTTGTAGCTTGAATTTTCATTTTCTTGATACAGATACACTTATTGAAGAAAAGGAGAAAATGTCCATTTCTCAGATATTTCAGGAAAAAGGAGAAGACTATTTCAGAGATAAGGAGCATGAAATTTTGTTGGATCTGGCAACTTATGATGAAAACCTTGTTGTTTCGACGGGAGGAGGAACACCATGTTACAGAGGAAATATGAGTTTATTAAATTCTTTTGGTATTACAGTGTATCTTAAACTGGAACCCTATAAGTTATTTTGCCGTTTAACACATTCGCATAAACAAAACCGGCCCTTAATTCAGAATAAAACATCGGTGGAATTAATGCAATATATTGAAGATATGCTTAGCGAAAGAGAAGTGTTTTATCATCAATCAAATATCATTTTTCATGGTGATAACCTGAAAATTAAAGAATTAGAGAAAGAGATTTTTATCTTTGGTAAAGCTAAAAAGTAGGTTCATTGAATAAATTATCATTATATGTATTATATTATCAAAGAGCAGATTATAAATATTGTTTATAATAAATGGAATGCAAATAATTTTCACTTATTCCTATCGAACCTATCACCCATTTTAGCTAGTAGTGAAACTCCCTGATGTTACCTGATGCTCTTTATAATTCTAATACCGAATTTGTAAGACAGAACTTCACAAAATCATTTCATTTGGAATCTTATACTTTTTCTATGAGTCTTCATACTTCTTATGTGAAAGTATTCCTGACTTCTGAAAGATTGTTTCACGGCAAGAAGAAGCGAAGTATTGATTGTAAAATATTGCTTTAATTGCTAGAAGCATTAAAGAATTTGATGAAAAAACTATTTGATATAGGATGAATTATGCCTATAATTGTTACATTAGTTAGTTTTGTAATTTTTTAGGATTTATGCATCTAAACACTCAAATATTCAATATTGAAAAAGTAAAACAGCAAAGTTTAATAATTTTAATTATTCAATTAATATTTACAGTTTTCTATATTCATTTTTTGTTTTTAACGGTCCATCAAGAGAGTTATTCAGAAAAGGTATCGCTAGCTTCCTTCTATATAGCGGTTATGGGAGTACTTACAATGTTCACAACTATTCTTAAACCCTTAGTTTATAACAAACTCATGAAATCTAATTTAAAGATAAGAATATGTTTCTCCCTGTTAATTAACCAATATAATATCAGGTGATTTTAACAAGTCCTTCAAATTAAATGAATAAACGAACTACAATATTCCGTCAATTAATTTTGAGCGTTGTTTTTCCGGTAATCGTTGCTTTGTTTTTATTAGGAGTATTGAATTATCTTCAAACACGAAACAATATTCTCGAATCTAACAAAAAGAAAAATCAGTCAATTACCGGGGAGATTAAGCATATTCATGAGGTTCAGGATCTTGCCCTGGATATCCTTGAAGATGAACTTGCTCCGAAGATGCGTTATATCAGTAATACCCTGGTGGCGGAATATTTCCAAGATACAAAAAATATAAATGAAGCAAACCTTGATGACATTCGTCTAAAGATGGATATGGATCCAAGATTTGAAGACATATATATCATTAATAAAATGGGATTGGTGGTGAATACTACTTTTGAGAATGACCGCAATTTGAACTTTTTTAGTTATGGCGAAGATCATAAAAAATTACTGGAAGGAGTATTCGAAAGGGGTGAATTTCTCAATGAAGGCTTTACAATTGAAAATCAATCCAAACGATTAAAAAAATATTCTTATCAGCCAACTTTGGATGGGAAATTCATAATTGAGCTTAGGGTGTATTCTCCAAAAGCGGATACAATTATTCAAACCATCAAGAACAGCATTAACGATTTAACCAGAAGGGAAGAAAGTATTATATCTGTGGATATTTTTATTGGAAATGACAATCCATTCTCACTGAATAAGGATGCGCAGATTGATCCCCGTCATATGGGTGCATACCATAAAGTTTTAGCAACTGGCCAGTATCAAGAATTTACTGAAGTAACAGGCAAACAGCTCTATCATTATGAATATGTATATATGTTACGTAAAAATAGCGATATATATAGGGAATCTGTAATCAGGATCATATCTGACCAGTCTGGTGACAGGGAATTTTTACGTAGGGAGCTATTAAAGTTTTTCATCATTTTTGGACTGGCAATTTTTGTAGTAGTTATTCTGATATACAGCAAAATGAGGGTTATTACTGATCCCATTAAAAATCTTCTTGAAAAGGTAAATAGAATAACTGATGGACATTTTGATGAACGTGCCGAAATTGTTGGTAATAATGAAATCACCTCCCTATCTGAGCAGTTTAATGCAATGATTTCTCAACTGGAAAGTTATTATAATGAACTGGAAGAAAAAGTGAGACAACGAACAGCTGAAATTGTCACGCAGAAGGAGGAGATCGAATCTAAAAGGGACTCGATTCAGGAACAAAAAAATATTCTTTCGGAAATCAATAAGTCCCTCCAGGAGGCTTATCTCGAAATTGAAGAACAGAAAATGCATATTGAGGACAGTATTCATTATGCAAAAAGAATACAAAATGCGATTCTTCCACCGGATGATTTTGTCCATATACTTCTACCTGATGCGTTTGTCTTATATAAACCAAAAGATATTGTAAGCGGAGATTTTTATTGGATGATCCATCGAGAGGGTAAAGCCTTGGTTGCAGCAGTTGATTGTACAGGCCATGGCGTTCCAGGTGCATTAATGTCAATTGTAGGAAATAACCAGCTGAACTATGCTGTGAATGTGCAAGGAAAAATCAGACCGGATGAAATACTAAATGCATTGAATGAAGGGGTTACAAAGACTTTGAGACAGACCAGGTTAAGTTCTACAGTGAAGGATGGACTGGATATCTCCCTTGTAAGCATAGATTTTAAGAATATGAGAGTACAATATGCGGGGGCTTACAATCCACTTTTTTTTATCAGGGAGGGTGAATTGACAGAATTTCCAGCTGATAAATTCCCTATAGGCGGATATATGGGTGAAAAACTCAGAAATTTTAAAATGCATGAATTTGATGTTAAAAAAGGTGATGTCATATATATATTCTCAGATGGTTATGTCGATCAATTTGGAGGGGCAGATGATTCTAAATACATGATAAAAAGATTCAGGAAATTATTATTATCTATCTGGGAGGAACCCATGGAAGAGCAAAAAGAAATTCTTAATAAGGTGCATTTGGACTGGAAAGGTGATGGGCTGCAGATAGATGATATTCTTGTTATTGGAATAAGATTTTAGTCTGGTTATAAGCTTAAGCTATTGCCAGATCAGGAAAAGAAGTGGCCCGGAGTACTTTCCCGGGCTTTCAGTGAGTCTTTTTCAATTTTATAAATACTTGTTTTGATATCCCTTCCCTTTTAACACTAGAGCTGTTTACATCAAAACTTTTTTTAACAAGTGCATTTAGTTATCCAAGTAAACTAGCATTTTACAGCTATGCTAAAAGTGTTGCTAAAACGCCAGCTGTGTCCCTTCTTTTCATACCGGATTTTATCTTCTGGAAGCCTCTTCTTCAAATTATTGAAATTTAAGCCATTTTATTCCACAATTGTGCAAGATATATTTTATTAAACAGATAGCCTTACACAGTTTAGTAAAAAGACTCTTATTAATCAGTTCTACACATAATCTTGATAATAAAATTTGAAAACCGAAAAGCATTTTAATAGTCTTCAAATGAAATTATACCGTACAGATTATAAAATTAACTTATTCGTATGTCAATTGATTTTGTAAAAATTTCTCTCCAAAAGCTTTACCAAATTCTACTAGTCTTTCGCTTTTCTCATTATTAGGATAGAATTTTTCTGATATTCCTTCTAAAATAACATTAAATTTCAAATTTTTAAGATGATCTTCAATGAGTTTGACAGCTTCTCCGCTCCATCCATAAGATCCAAATACTGCTGCCAGTTTACCTTTATCCCGGATTGGATTTATTAACCCAAATAATTTATAAATTGGCATGAGTGTATTTTGGTTAATAGTTGGAGATCCAATAATGATGGCATCACACATTACAATTTTTTCTTCAAGATCACCCAATTGGATACTTTGAATATCAGCCTGATCAATCTTAATTTTCCCAGCCCTTTTTAGGCCTTCAGCAATTTTATTTGCCATTTCTTCTGTATAACCATAAGCTGAGATATATGCAAGAAGAATCCTATTGTTCTTTTCTTGCAGGGTATTTAAATAGTTTACTGAGAATTCCCGGGAAATATCAACATATCTTTTCCAGTCCGATCTGAGAACAGGGCCATGTCCTGTACAAATTGCATCAATTTTGAGAGGACGAATCTTCTCAATGGCTTTTAGCATGAATTTACTAAAGGGTTTAAGGATTATATCAAAATAATATTTGAATGCTTCATCGAAATTGCCGACCTTATCATCAAATATCTCCTCATGACAGAAATGAGATCCAAAGGAATCGCAGGTAAACAGTAAATTGTCTTCTTCAAGATATGAATAAATAGTATCTGGCCAATGTAGATTTGGAGCCCCGATTATTCGGAGCTTTTTATTTCCAAGATCAATAATATCACCATCTTTGACTTTTAGCGACTTAAACGGAATTCCAATAATTTCCTGCAAATAGTTTATTGCCTGTCCACTACCTACAACTGTTGCATTCGGAGAAAGGCTAAGAAGGTTTTTTACATTTCCTGAGTGATCGGGTTCTGTATGGTTACAAACAATATATTCGATTTCCGAAGGATTTGTCAACCGATTAATTTTATCAATATATGTTGTCCAGAACTTTTCTTTTACGGTGTCAATCACAGTCTTTTTCTCAGTATCAATAAAGTATGAGTTATATGTGGTTCCGTAGGGCGTTTCCATCACAATATCAAATGATATAATATCGGGATCGAGCACTCCGATCCAGGATATTCCGGGTTTTATTTCCAGGATACGATTGTCTTTCATTTTAGGATATTATTATATGCTGTAAAAATAGTCATGAACACTTACATCTGCAATAAAAAAGTGGATTTGAGTGGGATTGGTGATTGGATATTTAATTAAAATGCCGCGCCCTTGTAATGGAGCTGCATTTTAATCTGATGATAATTTTATATTATTCATTCGAATTTAAACCCTGATTAAAAAGGTATTCATATAAATTGATGTTGTATTTAATAGTGAAATATAACAAATACAAAGAATTTAATTGATTGATCCGGATATAAAAAAAAATGCCGTCCAAATGAACGGCATTTCTCCTATATTAATTTTGCGACTTACCAACCGGTATTTTGAGTAAATTCCGGATATAAAGCTACCTGATCCCTTGGGAAAGGAAGCCACCAATGTTTATCTTCAAATACGTTTGTGCGATACA
>CAZKMG010000090.1:0-12072 GCA_964553465.1 uncultured Bacteroidaceae bacterium | reverse complement strand
TGACGTGACCGCAATTCCTGCGAATTTCCTTCTAGATGAAAAGGGAATAATCATCACAGTGAACCTCAGGGGTGAAGCTCTTTACAATAAAGTGAAAGGAGTGCTGGTTACAGGCACGGTGACCGACATTGATGGTAATGTTTACAATACCGTAACCGTTGGCAAACAGGTATGGATGGTTGAAAACTTAAAAACCACTAAATACCGTAATGGTGATCCAATACCAAATGTCATTGATACCATAGAATGGGGTAAGTTAACAACCGGCGCATACTGTAACATCCATAACAAAGAAGATATGACAAAGACCTATGGGCGTTTATATAATTGGTATGCAGTAAATGATCCCCGGAATATAGCCCCTAAGGGTTGGCATATACCTACCAATGCCGAGTGGAAAACTTTGATTAACTATTTAGGTGGAATAAACGTGGCTGGTGGAAAAGTAAAAGAATCTGGCACAGTTCACTGGCTCAGTCCAAACACCGGGGCAACCAACCAGACCGGTTTGACATTCCTTCCAAGTGGAAACCGTAATATTGAAGGCTTGTTTAACATAATTGGAAGAATAGGATTTTGGTGGAGTAATACGGAGTACTCTAAAGAAAATGCATGGAGATTTAACACAATGTCCATTCATTCTAGGCTAACCATGAGTAATAGCACTAAACGACAGGGTTTTTCTGTTCGTTGCGTGAAGGATTAGAGTTTCTTCAATAAGGCCCCCAATTAAACTACCAACTCAGTACACTGAAGTGTCTGTTTTGTCATTATCTCTCTTGAGTTGACATAAAGCACCACTCAATATAAATACTTCTGATATTGCTATACTTTCAATAGTATTTGCATCAGAAAGCTAACTGTTTCTTCAATAGGTTTATCTAAAACTTTAAACTAGAAAAGTCAAGATCAGGCTGAAGATATAAATAGGTAGAGTAATTAATAGGGGCCAACATCAATGTGTTGAATTTTTAGGGATTGTGCCACGGTTAAAGAAGTTGGGCATAGTAATTATATATTTTGTTTGATTAAATCAATCGTAAATTCTAATACTTTATCAACTCCTTTTTGATCATCTTCAAACGAATTTTCAACTTTAAAATCGGGAATAACACCTCGTCTGTTATCATTACCACAAGCATTAAAGAACTTTTTCCAGGAAACTCCCATATCGAGTTTTGTATTTGGTAATTCAAAACTATATACATCTCCAAAGCATGCTGTTAAACCGCCTGTTTCTGTTCCAATAATTTTACCAACATTATAACATTGAAAAACAGAAGCAAAATCGGTGGCACTTGAAAAAGTATTTCCTCCAATCAGTAAATATGATTGCCCATTGAAACGCAGGGGATTATCCCGAAGTTTTGTTTTGGAAGAGTCAGATGAATTATAAATAGTGCCAATCTTTCGTTTTGTAGAATCTATCCAATTAATCTCCCCTTTATTTATTAACTCATTGCTTATCTTTATCATGCATGAATCAAACATTCTAAAATCAGTTTTTGAAATATATTGCATCAATTCTTCTCCCAGGGAAGAACTTCCACCTCCATTCTTTCGAATATCAATAATCAGATCATCAACATTCTCAGCATTCATTGAGCTAAAAGTAGAGTCTAAAAAGATTTTGAATTTATCTAAGTTATTAAAAGAGTTAAACTCTAAATATCCAATATTGCCGGATATAGTTTTATAACTATAATTTTTACCTAAAGATTTATTATCTGCAAGAAAAAGTATATTGGATATTATACCTCCTGAAGTCTTTATTGTTCTTATTGTTTTTGTGTCTGGCATTTTATAAGTTATTTCAATCCTATGGAAATCATTCCACAACGCCCAAAACATTGGAGTTTGAAGGATGGAATTACGATAAGGAATAATTTCATAACTAATAAGTTGGCTAATTTCTTGTAAGCATTGGTATGATGGCTTTCCATTTATTTTAATAATTTCAGAGCCAATGGGAATAGTGTTCCTATAGAAATAATTTCCTGACACAAACAATCTGTCATTTCTAATATCAATCCTATACGGAAGAGTCTTCCTAAATATACCTGCACCTCGTCTAGAGAAAAAATTCCACCCTCCTCCTGTGTGGCCATCCTGTATTTGAGAAAAAATTCTTTTAAGTGTTTTATATGCATCTGCATCAGAAACCTTTTCAGGCAGCGTCCTTTTTATTGAATCACTTTTTAAATAAAAGGCTTCCTTACTTATTACACTATACAAATTTGGGTGGACATCTTCCATAACTTTGATGGAGTAATCAATATCACTGATTATTTGATCGCGTGAAAAAAAGCGAGGTGTAGCAGACCACAGTATTAAACTTATTATAGCGATTTGCAATATGCAGGTAACTATTAAAAAATTGATAATAAATATTTTGTAGCTAATTACTTTAAAAATCCTGATTAACAGAAAGCTCAATGTAGCAACAACAATAATCAACACAATTGGGATTAAATAAAATCCTAAAATTTCTTCAATAAGAAGATACTTTGATAGCAATAAAAAATATGAGATCAAGATGATCAATAAGGAATAAGTTTTAATTTTTTTCATATTTCTTTACTTAAGATTAGGGAGTAAGCCTGTTCTTCATAATTCGACCCAACGTCAGTCTGCACAATAATTTTCTTTCACAAACTTTGGCATGAGGTTAAAATTACTGCTTTTTCAATAATGTTTACATCAGGAAGTTAACTGTTTCTTCAATAGGTTTATCACAAACTTTTAACCCGAAAAGTTCAAATTAGGTTGAAGATTTACGGCAGATATCTGATAAAGAAAAGTTTGTATTCAATTGACTTCACATTTTTATTGTTATGACTTTCATATAAGAAAGGAAAAAAGGGTTTAATTTACTTCTATAGACTTTATTTTCTGATGTAAATAGAAAGTAATTAAAGTACCATTTGATGACTGAACGCTCTTGAATAGTTGTACATGTTGTAATGCCGATTGACCATAGCACACATGCTAATTCGCAATCAGCAATTCTCAATAATCATCTCACATTAAGCGAGAAACAGCACTGCGAACTACGAGTATTCGGGTTTCCCGACCTTTCCGATAAAGACTATGGCTCCTGTCGAATTCTCTTTAATGAGATAAAGAAACGGTTTATTTACTCTAAAATAGGTGACTCCGGTAACACTACAGGTCATTTCTACAATGGTAGCTGCCGCAGCTTCGGTTCCTTTTTCCTGCACATCGATAAAAGTCTGGTGGATTACCCTGGAGATAAAAAGGTTTTCGGCAGCATTGATCCTTGTGAAATCCGCCTCACCCGAGAAAGCTGCGCCAAGTCCAAGGCTTATCAGAGGGTCATTCAGGAGATTTTTAAACTCATATCTATACTTTGGCAGATCTACCTGGACGCCCGTGAGTTTGGAATTATTGAACCATGAATCCCAGTGGGCAACATCCAAGTTTGCGACAAGGTCTGAAACCTCCTTTCCAGTGGAAGGGAGCATCACCACCATACTGAAAGTACTATCTCCATATGGAAGCTCAATGGCTTTGAAGTCCTCATTGGAAGTATATTTAAAATCACCGGAAACACGCATATAATCGACCTGTTCTTTAATCCCGTCTGTAAGCTTAAAATCTCCTTCGTAAGTATCCTCCTTTTCAAACTTATATTTCCACTGCGCATTGAAATATATGGCATTAATAAGGTACATCACGGCATCAGGGGGGATGAAATCCAGCATGTCTTTGATCTTATCGTTGGTTTTATCCTCAATCCATTGATTGATAACTTCTACAATCTGGGGATCGCCAAAATCAATTTCCTTCACACTGGCATCAAAATAATCCCTATTGGTATTTATGAATTCTGATAATACCTGGAATCCAAGTCGGTACCAGATACTATTGGCTATAGAGAATTCAACCTGATCATCTAGATGTAACAGTTGATTCATCAGGTCCTTGTAACTCTCATTGACTTCCTCCGTGGTAAGATCACCAAAATGCAGGACATCGTTAAAAGCTTGAAGAGTAGTTCCGGCAGCACCGTTGTAAGTCATACCAAGGGCATAGGATATACTCAGGGGAGAGATCATAATATTATCTTCTTCATTCAAGGTATACACCTCCCTGAATAATTCGAAGCCAAAAGCTTTATCGGCTTTAATGAGCTCTGCGGCCTTTTTGTTAAGGGATATTTTCGGGATTTCCCTCTGAAGTGGCTCGGATTCCTTGCATGAAGGAAAGGTAATTACTGAAATCAGGATAATTATTATATAAGAGGTATAGCTTTTCATCGTTTTATGCTCTTATATGACAAAAAATAGATGCAGAATTTATGCTTATGGTTGCTTAAATAAAAAAAACATCTGACAATTTAACTCTATGAATAAACCTTTCCCAAATAATCAAAAATTTGAACCTCCCCTGTTTGATTTAGTAAAAAAACGGAGGAGTTTTTGGTTATTCCTCCTGATTTTTATCAATGTGGTATATTTTGCGAATGTCCCTTTCCAAACACGGACTAATTTATTTGGTCTTTAGATGAACAGGTAGATATTAATCCTTCTACTTTCCCTAGAATATGGTTAAATGTTAACCAGTGTATTTCGGAATCGTAAAATGGAATTCAGATCCGGAGCCTTCCTTGGTTTTGCACCATATTTCACCACCATTTTTATCAACAAATTCCTTACACAGAACCAATCCTAATCCTGTTCCTGTTTCACCCGCCGTTCCCACAGATTTATATTTTTCATCAATGCGAAATAATTTCTTTATATTCCCGGCTGGTATCCCTATTCCATGGTCACTTACTATTACCTCAAATAATTTGATTGTGTCATGAATCTTCACTTCCACTACTCCACCCTTACTACTGAATTTAACCGCATTATTAATTAAATTTCTAATCACTGTATTTATCATTTCCCTATCGCCATAGGCCGGCAGATCATCAGCAATATTAGTAGTAAGCACCACACCCTTTTTTTCGGCAGGAAGTTTATGCAGATTCATATTCACCTGTATCAGCCAAGAAATATTAAATTTTTCTGGTGAATACTCAATACGCCCCCTTTGCGAACTTGACCAGGTTAAAAGATTTTCAAGTAGATTGAATATGTGTTCAGTTGATTTATGCATAATTTTCAACATCATCAACTTTTCCTTTTCTTCCAGGTTTTGATAGTTCTCTATCATCGTATTACTCATTGAATGAAGGCTTGAGAAAGGATTTTTAAGGTCATGAGCCAGAATTGAAAAGAATGTATCCTTTGTTGTGTTTAGCTCCTTCATTTGCTCCTCTGTCTGCTTTCTCTCGGTGATGTCTCGTGCAACAATAGTTATTCCTGATAATTCACCCTTTACATTTCTTCTCGGGGAAATTTTAGCATTAAACCAGAATACTTTGTCTTCTTTTTTAATAGAATAATCAAATTCCTCGAAACTATCCTTTTGCATTAATTCTTTAAATGCATTGGTCAATTTCTGAACAACTAACTCAGGAAATCCGACATTTTCAAAGTGCTTATTAATATATGACTCCGCTTCTGAATAAAGCGTTTTGTGCTTACCCGGATTATAAAATTCCTGAAATACTCCAGCCTTATCCAATACAATAACTAAATCATCAATGGAGCTAATGGTAGAACTTAATTTTGCTTCACTCTCTTCTACCAGTTCTTTTTGTTGTGCAATCTCAGTAGTGCGCTCCCTGATTTTCTCTTCAAGTATTTTTTTCTCCCGAATAAGACTTTTTTCTCTCATTCTTATTACAACAATGATTATCGCAATAATTAAAATAATATAGAATATATAAGCATAATTACTTCTCCACCAGGGAGGTAAAATGGTAATACTTATGCTGGCCCCTATATTATTCCATACTCCATCATTGTTGGTACCCTTTACATTAAATGTATATTCTCCAGGTGGTAATTTGGTAAAATCTACAAACCGTCTGTTTCCAATTTCGATCCAATTATCAGATACACCTTCCATTTGGTATGAATATCTGTTTTTGGAAGAATTGGTGTAATCAAGGGCTGAAAATTCAATGGTAAAGGAATAATCTCGATATGAAAGGAGAATTCTGTCTGAGTATGGATTTATTTCTTGCCTTTTCCCATTTGTTTCTTTCTCCAGTGAAGTAATTCGAATAGGTGGAATATAGTCGTTGTCTATTAGTGAATCAGGATAAAAGGAAACCAATCCTTCAATTCCACCAAAAAACATTTCACCGTCCGCAGCTTTGAAAACAGCTTTTATGTTAAATTCCTTTCCTAGTAATTTATCTTCAACCAGGAAGGTTTCTAGTGCATTCTCATCAGGGTTCTTCATGGCGAGACCGTTTCCTGTTGAAAACCAGAGATTATCGTTACCATCTTTGATAATATCATAGATAGCATTGCTGGGTAAGCCATCTTTAAGGGTATAATATGAAAATATAGAATCAGCTTTCTCAAACCTGTTAACTCCGGTACTGGTCCCTATCCAGATATTGCCACTTCTATCCTCACAAAGTGATATGACATAATTGTCACACAGAGAGTTTGGTGAGTCAGGATTATTTACATAATAATAGATCCTGTTTTCTGAAGGAACATACCTGTTCAGTCCATTTGACGTTGCTATCCAGATATTTTGTTCTTTGTCTTCAAGCAGTGAATAGACAAGATTGCTGCTTATTGCCAGGGTATTTTCACCTCCCGCCTGAAGGAATGTTGGAATTTTTGTTTCCGTATTCAGAATAATAATACCATTTCCTGTCCCAATCCAAATTTTGCCCCAGGTGTCTTCAAGAATGCAATACACCCTGTTGTTATTGAAATAATTGAAATCGGGTGCATTAAAATAATCCTGAACTGGGATGAATAGATTTCTATTATTATCGAAAATACTGACTCCGTTTCTTGTACCCAGCCATATTCGTGATTTACTGTCCTTAAAAATTACATGAATGTGATTTTGAGGTATGTGCTTTTTCCCGGTTAACTCAGATGAGTAATGAATTACCTCATTCGTGCCCCTGTCCAATATGTTTAAGCCCTTACCCCAATTTCCGATCCACAATTTACCATCACTATCCTGGTATACAGAAGCTATTACGTTATCCAAAAGATTGATTGAACTTGGATTATCTGATTTCATATATGTTCTTATGCTTTTCTTTTTCAGGTCCGTCTTATTAACACCGGCAATAGTGCCTATCCACAGATTATTGGAGTTATCCTCATATAGTGAATGAACAATATCATGACTTATAAAATTGGTTTTATCAGGTCCGCTTCTGAAATGAATAAAATCGGCAGATCCTGTTGATTCGCTATACGTCATTTTATTAAGGCCGCCACCATCCGTTCCGATCCAGATGACACCCGTATGATCCTGGGTTATTGAGCGGATAAAATTATGACTCATGCTGCCTGGCCGGTTATTGTTCTGATAATAACGGATTATTTTTTTTGTTTTTTTGTTGTAAATGTTCAATCCATTTTCAGTACCGATCAGAATATCATCTCGTTTATCTTCGAATAAAGCAGTTATATGATTATTACTTATCGTCCCTGGATCAGATCTACTGTGCGTATAATTATTGAATTGTTTTGTTTGCAGGTCAAAACTGGAAAGACCATTTAGCGATCCTATCCAAATTAATCCTTTGTTGACTTTAATTATTGGAAATCCGACATCATACAATGCCCTATCGCGCTCAAAGGAATTTGTGTAGGATTCAATTGAACCTGTATTGAAATTTAATACTGAAAGCATGGGGGGTTGATTCACGTAAATATTTGTTGAATCTGAGGTAATTCCGTAAATGAAATTAGCATTATCTGATGAATAACTATCGCTTATACGGATCCGTGTAAACAGGCCGGTATTTTTGTCAAACTTGTTTAATCCTACTTTGGTCCCAATCCATAAAAGCCCGTTATCATCTTCTGTTATATCAAAAATCCAATTGTTTGAAATCGTGGTTGTATCAAATGGATCAAATAAATAGCTCTCGAAAGAATAGCCATCAAATTTATTTAATCCGTCTTGAGTCCCAAACCACAAATATCCTTCAGAATCCTGAAAAATGCACAATATTACACTCTGTGAAATTCCGCCATCAACTCCATAGTGATCAAACTGAATTCCCTGACCCAATGAAGCATTGATGCTAAATAATAGAAAAATACCTGAAATGATCGATATTTTTTTAACTGGATCCATTTTTTTTCAGAAAAATACCTAGTTCAGTATTGTCGGTTAATAAAGATACAAAAAGTCTTATCAAACAGTACCAATAATTTTTTTATGAGTATTCAAAATCAGGATCCATGAGACCACTGTTAAAGATAAAGGAAGCAATGAGCAAATTTTGTACAAAAAGAAAGCGGTGTTTGTCTTCAGCAAAACATGGCCAGTTATATTCAAAAATTTATTCTCAACTTACTCGGTATTGATTGCTGAGTTTGACTGGTTTTTCATATTCCCATATATTTTTATTAATTTGTGATATATTCTAATTAATAAATGGAAGGAGTAAAATATGGAAAGATCTATGTGGTTTCTTGACCAAAATGAAATGCCAACTAATTGGTACAATATCCAGGCTGATTTGCCTGAACCATTACCACCCGTTTTGCACCCCGGAACCGGGAAACCAATAACCCCTGCAGATCTGGCTCCTCTTTTTCCGATGGAACTTATCAAACAGGAAGTCAGTACTGAGCGCTGGATTGAAATACCGGAGGAAATACAAGAAGTTTATCGGACGTGGAGGCCAACTGCTTTATATAGAGCACGTCGCCTTGAGAAAGTTTTAGATACACCGGCAAAGATTTTTTATAAATATGAAGGTACAAGCCAGGCTGGGAGTCATAAACCAAACACTGCTATAGCTCAAGCTTATTATAATAAAAAAGAGGGCATCAAAAGAATAGCAACTGAAACCGGTGCCGGTCAATGGGGAAGTGCTCTTGCAATGGGTTGTGCGTTTTTTGATGTTGAATGTAAAGTTTACATGGTAAGAATCAGCTATGATCAAAAACCCTATAGGCGCATACTCATGGAATCATGGGGAGCAACATGTGTTCCAAGTCCTAGTCGTGACACAAAAACCGGAAGAGATATGCTTGAAAAATGGCCCGATTGTCCGGGTAGTCTGGGTCTTGCTATAAGTGAAGCCGTGGAGGATGCTGTATCTCGTGATGATACTCACTATTCTCTGGGTAGTGTACTTAACCATGTTCTTCTGCATCAGACTATTATTGGGGAAGAAACCATAAAACAAATGGAGATGGCCGATGCTTATCCTGATATTATTGTAGGTTGTGTAGGTGGTGGCTCGAACTTCGCAGGTCAATTTCTGCCATGGATCAGAGACAAGATAAGCGGTAAAAAGCCCGATATGCGAATTATTTGTGTCGAGCCGCAAAGCTGTCCTACAATGACCAAAGGACTATATGCTTATGATTTTGGTGATGTAGCAGGATTAACACCGCTGCTGAAGATGTGCACCCTAGGGCATGCATTTATTCCTCCTCCCATACATGCCGGCGGATTACGCTATCATGGAATGGCACCTATCATAAGTCATTTGTATAAATTGGGATTAATTGAAGCTCAGGCTGCGCATCAAACTGCGATTTTTAAAGCCGGTATTCAGTTCGCCCGTACAGAGGGTATTATTACTGCACCTGAAGCGTGCCATGATATTAAAGTAGCAATAGATGAAGCCATTAAATGCAAGGAATCGGGTGAAGCAAAAACAATTTTAATAGCTCACAGTGGACATGGGCATTTTGACTTAGCCTCATATGCTAAATATCTTTCAGGAGAACTTACAGATTATTCCTATCCTGAGGAGGATGTTAGAAAGGCAATGAACGAACTTCCAAAGCTGCCATCCTAAACTTATACATTAAAATCATTAGTAAACCAATAAGTTTTATTTGCATAGTCTTCATCCGGAACATATGGTTCATTTAAATAGTTATGATAGAACAATACGATAAATTAGAATCTAGATGCAGATTGCTTGGACATAATGTACCCTTTAAATATTGCAGAACTGTACAAAACAGATTACCCTGTTCTAAAATTTTCGATTGTTGGTTTAGAAGGTTACCCATACAGGATTTTATCAGAAATAATTATACTGAAGAAGAGTTGACAAAAATTCTGTTTCGGCCAAAGGCGAAAATGGACTCGTTGGTGGATATGATGGAAAAAATTATAAAGAAGAATTAATTTTTTTTAACCGGGTATATTTCGTAAGTCATGTGTGGTACGTCATACCTTTTCAGACAAAATATGGATTATTCTAAAGTGCATTTTAATGTCTCGTAAGGTGTTTTTTCCTTAAATGTTCTGTGAGGTCGGATATAGTTATAAAAATTCTCCCGGATCTCTAATTTTTTATTCGGGTTAACATCGTCAATATAGGTAGAAAAACCGGTGACCTAAACCATAAGTGCCGGATCTAATTTACCTCCAAATGCCAGATAACCAGAAGAATCGATTGAATTCTTATCAAACGCATTAATAAGATTGATGCTGGTCTTACCTGCTTTCCCTGTCAGTTTTATTGCCCCTGATATATCGCCAATCCGTCTCGAATAAAATGTCTTCATACGTGTTTAATACATCTCATTTCCTTCCTGAAAAAAACCCTTTTTGGGATAATGTATCTCATATTTTGTAAGGTCGATAACATCCTCATCAACCTCAATGGTTGCAAAATCTGAATTTACAGTTATATTTGAGGTCAAATTTGAATTAATTTGCCAGAGTATATCGCCACCAAACTGGTTTTCAAATATATATTTGTCCCAATCGGCATGAGTAGTTATGACTTTCCCCATCCCATAGGGAATAAGTAAGATAGTATTTTTTGTTGCCTTCGGATGTATATCTAGTAATTGTCCCGATGCCGATATCTTATATTCTTCTGTAACACTTTTTACCCAATAGGAAATTTCAGAATGTTCCCTTACCATTCGCCTGAAATTTATTTACCAACTGGTTTGATTCTTTTTGAACTTAATACTGTTGAATGGGATAACCATCTCAGCCAACCAACCCCAATCATATATTTGTGCACTGGATTTCCAATGAGTGTTCCAATTGTAGTCAATTGTACGACCATCATCCATTATTTTTGAATCAGTTTGAGTGCCTAAAGGATTCAACGTAAAACAAAAAATATTTTTAATTGTCAATTTTTATTAAATACTTTTGAGCTTGTAAGAATTTAATTTAAAGTATATTTGAATAACAACACCTTAAATTATTATCTTGGATGGCGCACTTTGGTTTGAAGATTTATACTGAGGAAAGGTTTAATTTTTTTCTTACAATTTAAATTATTTCAGAGTTTGGATTTTGAAACCTTGTAATCTTTTAAGTCTGAAATCATACCAATTTATTATATTTATTGCCGGATGCATTTAAAATCATTTATATATGAACACCAGCCACCTTCTCAAAACCTCAGTATCTGCCCTGTCCCTCCTGATGTCGGTTAACATGGCTGCACAAAAGAAAAACATCCTCTTCATTGCCATTGATGATCTTCGTCCGGAATTAAGCTGTTACGGCCATACAGATATCAAATCGCCCAACATCGATAAATTGGCACAGAGCGGTACACGGTTTACGCGCTCATATTGTAATATACCAGTATGCGGGGCTTCACGTGCCAGTATCATGTCAGGGCTCAGACCAAATCGCCAACGTTTTTTAGACTTTGATTGTAAACTTGACGAAGATGTGCCAGGTGCCATGAGTTTACCTCTCCACTTTCATAACCATGGCTACCAGACCGTTACACTAAGCAAAGTATTCCACCACCACGGCACAGACCATATCTATAGCTGGGATGTCCACTGGGCACCAAAACCTGAGGAACAGGGAACCTACTGGGATTATCATACACCCGAAAACATTAAGATCATAAGCAATGGAGAAAGGGGCTACCCTTATGAGGCAGCCGACCTGGAGGATAACAAATACCTGGATGGGAAAACAGCCAGCAAGACCATCGAAGAGCTCAATCGCCTGAAAAAAGACGGTAAGCCGTTCTTCCTGGCAGTG
>CAZKMG010000089.1:0-12167 GCA_964553465.1 uncultured Bacteroidaceae bacterium | reverse complement strand
AGTCATTGAATTTCAGACAGCCATTGTAAATCGCCAATTTATTAATTTTGTAATCACTTAATAAAAAATTTTTCGCCAGTACTTTTATATATTCAGCAATTTTAATAATCAGGTTGAACCTCAAGGGATTTGCTTTGATTGCTGAAATGTTGGACCCGTTTATTCCAAACATCCTCTGCAGGTTATCTAAATAATCGTATCGTTCATATTTTATAAAAGGATTGCTTAGCGTTATCGAGTCGAAAAGATATTGATGGTTCTTCGGGCTTAATTCATCTATTTTCAACACCAGCTTATCAAAAGATGCATATTCATCATCCGGATTTTTCCCAAAATGAAAATCATTCATTGCCAGTAGTCCTTTGAAATTTAAATCTTCCTGATGGCGTAAATTTCCGGTTGCTTCTATATCTGCATCAATGCTGGCACTGAAGTCTCCATAGTTAACTATTTCTCTAATGTATTGTTCTAAAAATTTCAAATCGAATTTTTGAACGACAGCAGCAAGACTATAATCCAGGTTTTTAAAATTGATTGTAAAATTGCCTTCTACGCTACCGCTTCCGGTTCCTGAAAGTAAAGAAAATTTTACCCTAATTGTATCTGCATTCCAATATTTGCCTGTACTTTCAAAATTTACTTTTTTAATAAAATAATTTATTGGAATCACATTCTCATGGAAATAGAATTCTCCGTTTTTTATTTTTATTCTCAATATATTAAAATGAAAAAATGATTGAATGGTATCAGGTTGTTCTGGAGTGAATTTTTTTATTAAATCAATAAAATTAAAATCTTTACTGTCCTGAATAATTATTCCCTTTGGCTTATCTAATGTGAGATTCGTTATTTCGATAGTCTTAAATAACAGTTTAAACAGGGAGAAATTTGCACTCAATCCTTTTGCTATTAAGAAAGCGTTGCCGCCTTCCTTCAAGGTGGTCATGCTTTTTGATTCATAAATTATCAGATCGCTGATATGAAAATAACCTCTGAAAAGATTTACGTAAACCAAACCTGTTTTAATCTCCCTTCCCGTGTATTTCTCATCATACTTTTCAATCAGATATTTTGTAAGGGGTGAAATCAGTAAAAAAATAACCGTTATTGTAATGATGAGGGAACTTATTACAATAATGAATGTTTTTTTTAATCTGGTGTTTGAAATTTTCATTTTTCAAAATATCCTAAAAATCTGACAGTTATGTAGAAAGAAATTACTTCTCGCTCCTCATGTGTCTGAGTTGCCTGAACCGTTCTTATCTTTAACCTGAATACAATACAGAAGAAGTTCTGTTAAAGTGCGGCAATAATAAAATGCAGTTCATATTCTGATTTTCCAAGCTTATAGCCCAGCATTTCTATCATTTCTTTTTCCTTGCCTTCTGGAAATTGTAAGTCTTTGTCGGTAATAATAGGATATTTTTGCTTGAGTTTTTCTTTTGTCTTACACCAGTATCCTATGGAACTATTTTTCATGATCTATAATTTTAGGTTAGGTCAAAATACTACTGGAACAGATATTAATTAGTTCATTTTTTAATCTTTTCAGTTTTAGATCTCTTCTGTTGCTCGTTCTTGTTCTTCATTGATGGTTTTACGGTATTCTTTTGCTGCTGGTTTCTAGTGTTAGTGGATTGATTTACATTCTTTTGTTTCGAAGATTTTTCATTGTTATTTTTAATATTTTTGAGGTTTTACAGTATTCTGTTGTTGTACACGCTTATTATTGGTTGGAATTACATTCTTTTGTCGATTTGCTGCATTTCTTTTTGATGGTCGTTTTATATCATTCACACATTTGGAGAATTTAAGTTAGTTGGGTAACAAATGACCTTCAGCAATATTTACAAGTACTGGAATTAAATGTATACCAGCTAGTTTTTTGGGGACTTCCATACAATAACACCTCCAATCCCCATGACTATAATGCCGATCAGAGGAGACCATTTGAGGTGGTGTCGTTTGTTTGCCATGATGTTAACATCGCCTATTTTTACTACTCTCTCCCTTGTGAAGAAAGTAACAGCTGTAAAAATGGCTAACGCTAAACCAATCAGAATAATGAGATACCCAAATTTTTTCATGGATTACTTTTTTAATGATTAAACTCTGGAAAAGATAGGTTAAAAAGAAAGGAAAGAGTTACTTAATTAATCATTTGAATTACAATATTCACACAAAATAATTACTGCATATAAATACTATCAGGTTGTAAATCCAGGCTGATAATTCTCCAAATGTATCGTTTCTTCAAATGCTCTTAAAAACTTCACATAAAAAATTGAATAATCCTCCTGTGCAAAATAATTATGAGTCTCATCAGGAGTTGAAGGAAGATCTTCGAAGCTTTTATCTTCAGTGAACTTTCCCATTTCTGATCTTGTAAAATCGATACAAGTGCCTCCAATCCGGTTATAAAAATGCCAGCTTTTATTCATATGGGTCTTCAAAATTTCACCACCAAAAATATCATAAATCAAATGTGAAATTAAACTACTCAAACCTTTTGAATGGTTATTTGGGCTATATCCCGGATTTTCCTCAGATAACCAGGTACGTTTCAGCGCCTTTTGAATAACTTTAGTGTAAAACATTTTATTAAGTTTTTTGGGTTTGGAAGTTACTCAACAAGTAACATTCTCTTTGCAAGTTTCCAGGCCTGACATACCAGATTATCCCTGTCAATAACCTGCTTTCCAATATTTACATCTTATTGATGCATGTAAGAGATTTTACCGAAAAGTCTACCCTTATTTTAATTCCTCCCTATAAAGATTCTTCTGCACAAAAAGGTTGATTTAACTGTTTCTGGGCCCAACTGATATTTATCTGAATATTTTGATTAGTTGGACATGGCGGTCAGTTAACTTTCATTTTGCCATTTTTTGTTGCAATATAATCGGCTTATAATTAATGAATAATAATTAAATTCATGCTTATATGGTCAGATAAATGAATTTACTTAAGTACAACTTGAACCGCTTTCAGTATGTACTCAAGCTATTCCTTTTTTAAACTTTATTCAGTGAAAAAAAATTCACTCAATAAAATTAATTCTATTTATTCCTGTAATCCTTACATAATTTTGTTTATGATTTACATAATTCACACATTAGCTATGTGATTATAACCATATTTTTTTACCCGATATAAATCCCGGCAAAAATCTTTTATGTTGATTTTGAAAATGGAATAGCGTAAGTGTGTCCTGCTATTTTTTTGAGTTTTTCAGCTCATTCAGAAGTTCCCTTAAATTAACAGTAGCATAAGTAGATGCATAATCTGACATGGCGTAGGGTATAATTAAATCACCATTATGAATCATTGATCCACAGGAATAAACAACATTTGGCACGTATCCTTCTCTTTCATCAGCATTAGGCATTAATAAAGGGGTTTTTAACCTGCCTGTTTCTTTTGTTGGGTTTTGGAGATCGAACAGAGATGCGCCTAAAACATATTCTCTCATCGGGCCTACCCCATGAGTTATTATTAACCAGCCATCAGGTGTTTCTATTGGTGAACCACAATTCCCAATTTGAATTAACTCCCATGGAAATTTAGGTTGTTGTAATAATTTAGCCTCACGCCAAATAGTAATATTATCAGAAAAGGCTATGTAATTATTAAAACCATCCAGCCTGCAAAGCATTGTAAACTTTCCATCCACTTTTCTGGGAAACAATGCCATACCTTTGTTCTGGGCAATTTCTCCATGAACCGGCTTAATTCTGAAGTGATAAAAATCATTGGTGTCAAGCATTTTTGGCAATATACTGGTTCCGTCATAAGCAGTGTAAGTGGCATAATATGTCACTAAATTGTCATCACTGACAAATTTCACGAACCTGGCATCTTCAATCCCGTTTCTTTCGTTTACCGAAACAGGGAAAATAACCCTTTCGGATATATTAGTGTCAATGGAGAATTGAAGTTCGTAATGTGACGAAGCCAGCCAGACGATCTGATTAAAAAGGATTTCTTTATCAGAAGCAAGGTGAAGTGCCTGTCTCCCTTCTTCAATACATTTCACGAGTTCTCCATACGTAAATTTATCGTTTAACTTATCAAGTATAAACTCGGATGGAATAATACCCAGGAAATCCTGCATTTCATCCAGTTTGCTCTTAAATGATTCTTTATGGTAAACATGTCGCCGGATATGTTCAGCTTCTTCCATCATTTTACCAACAGGTTCAAGGTTAAGATTGTTCTTTTTATCGAGCACACCTGTTCTGAAAACAATCGACGAAACATGCCCTTCCCCTGTGGCCCTGAAACTTAAGATCACTCTTTTCTCATCCGGGCCGATCTCAGATTGATCAGGATGTTCAACCATGGAAGGGTTAAAAAATGCTGTCGATTCAATGGAATATTCCATGGTAAAATAGGCACCAATAAGTATTTTTTTGGAAAAATCGAGCAATTCAGGATCAACGTCTGTCAATAAAAATAAATAAGTGATTTTATTAAAATGCTTTTCAAAAATTTTCGAGATATTTCTATGTCGAAGTGAATAATCCCTCAGTACCTGATTAAGTGCAAAAGCCACCTCATTTTCAGACATATTTAATACAGAATTGATGGTATTAATAGCCCTTTCATCATTTGTATAAAGAAAACGGGCAATCACCCTGGAGGCATCAGGGTAAAACTTTATATTTTTTCTGTTTATTGCAACCTGCATTAGTTAATTTTTAAAAATTGCTACAAAGGTAATCGCTTAAGTTTAATAAGATGAAGTATTTTGAATTAGTTTATAACCAGGGCGATTTCATTTGTTATCTATTAACAAATATGCATCTTTTCTTATTCAAATCCCGGAATCAAGGATTTTATCTACTTGTAGCAGACCTTATATTCACAGTAATTTTTTTTAATTCGATTATTTATTCATTGATCATAGCTTCTTTTCTCATCTATCTGGTGAGTGATTATATCAGATTTAGTAACTTTGAGTGTTCCTGATATTTTAAAGGATCTGTTATGAAATTACCCGGTAAACTTTATAAATAAATAGCACCATGAATACCGATTCATTTATCATTGAACAATCCAGTCCCTTTAACCTGACTAAAACTGTCGAATCTTTAATTAGCGCTGCTGAGAAAAGGAGTTGGAACATTCCTGCCGTTCACGACCTGCAGCAATCCCTGGCAAAATCCGGTAAAAAAGTTAAACCGGTGAAAGTAATCGAGATTTGCAAACCTGAATATTCCGGACAAATGCTGGAATTAAACCACGAACGCATTATTTCAGTGATGATGCCATGCCGCATTTCCGTGTATGAAAAAGATGATGGAAAAGCATATGTTGCACTTATTAATGCAGGGGCGATATCGAAAGATATGGCAGAAAAAGTTACAAAGGTCATGAAAGCAGCTTCTGAAGAGACTTTTGAAATAGTTAAATCTGTTATAGAAGAATCTGTGTAAATAAATCTAACCCAGAGTCTTTCTCGAAAATTTTAAGTAATTTAACAGTACTTTCTGTCGAAATTCCGGCAAAGTCAGCAATATCTTTTCTTGAAAGATGGGTAAATATACTCTCTCCGTTAAAATTTTCAGAACCAAGATACAGTAATGTATATGCAAGTCGTCCATTCATTTGTTTATACATAATATTCCTGATTGATTCATACAGAATGGTTTTCTGCTCACAGTATCTTGATATAATGCTAAAAGTAAATTGACCGTTTTGCTTTACAAGGGTTTCAATCGCATCCGCTGCCAGATAGTAGTTAAGTCCGAACTGGAAAAACTCTGCATTCAATATGCCAATGTAAATATCGGAGAAGCTGAAATAGTCGGGAACGTCATGTCGGAGCAGCTGGATAATGGGTTAAGAAAATCAGGGCTGTTTCTGATGGATGATAAAAAAAGTATCCTGGAATAAAAATAGTACAATATAAAGTCAAAGATTAGTTCCGGGTATTTTTAGGATTATTCATTTATTTCATAAAGACGAAGCCTGTTTCTGAGTGCAATCAACTCATTCTGCATTGAATTTATTCTCTGCAGCAAATGAGTGATTGTCTCGATGCCTTCCAGATTAATATCCAGCTCATAATGTAAGTGAACCATTTTCTCTAATTGCTGGAGCTGTTCCACATCAATAAATCCTGTTTCTTCTATGGTTGTAATTTCAATCAGGCCAGTTTGTTCTAATGAACTGATAAATGAAATATCAATGCTGTGGCTGACACAAAATTCATTTATGGCTATTAACTTTTCTGTTTCCATTGTTTTCAATTTTTAAATTCCGATTGAGATAATTCGGTAAATAATTTTTTTTGCTTTTCCGTTAAATTTGTTGGGATTTTAATGGTATAGGTTACATAAAAATCCCCAAATTGCCCTTCATTTTTATAAACAGGAAATCCTTTATTTTTCAACTTTACTTTACTGCCATTTTGTGTTTCCGGTTTTACTTTGAGTTTTACTTTTCCGTTTAACGTATCCATTGTGATCTCGCCCCCCAGCACAGCGGTGAATAAATCTAATTCTACCGTAGTATATAAATTATTGCCGAGGCGTTTTATTTTGGGGTGATTGGCTATTGAAAACATGATATATAAATCACCAGCGGGCCCGCCATTTATTCCCGGACCTCCGTGTCCGGAAATTTTAATGGTTTGCCCGTTCTCAATTCCGGCGGGGACAGTAATTCTTATATTTTTCCCGTTTACCGTCAATGTTTGTTTATGGGTTGTAAAAGCATCGATGAGGTCAAGGTGTAATTCCGCTGAATAATCTTCCCCTCTGAATTTTACCTGCCTGCTTCTGCCAGTGCTTCCTGTTCCGCCAAACATAGATTCAAAAAAATCGGAAAAATTCCCACCAAAGGATGTTTCTGAATATCTTGCCCCACGAGAATCTGACGATTGTTCATGATAGCGTTTTGCCTTTTCAAATTCTTTGGAATGTTGCCAGTTTTCACCGTATTGGTCATATTTTTTACGCTTTTCCGGATCGCTCAATACTTCATTTGCTTCATTGATCTGCTGAAAATTCTTTTTCGCCTCTGAATCATTCGGATTTAAATCGGGGTGATATTTTCTGGCTAATTTCCTATAGGCATTTTTAATGTCTTTGGTTGTTGCCGTTTTATCTACACCTAGAACTTTATAATAGTCTATGAAAATCATCTGTTTATTAAATTGTCTTGGTTTTTACTGGATCAAAAATTCTGTAAGCAAGGAGTTTCACACGGTCATTGAAGAGGAACCAGATCAGTGCATAACCCCAAACAAATAGTGCCCAGCCCCATCCAAGGGGTGTCATAAAAAGCCCATACACCGCTATTAATGTGGCCACCATCTGAGTTCCGAGCACAGCTACCCATAAGATACGGGCAGGGCGTTTAGACCAGAAGGGCCCTCGTGTGCGGGTGAGGAAGATCGTTAGATGGCCTGCAACCGAAAGTTTTAAATACATTAAGGTCTGTATATGCTCCCGGTCTATATGAAATACACGCTCACCGAGATAAAACAAACCAAAGGCGGATATGACCCCTATGACACCCAGTACCGTGGATATCCCCAGTACCATTCGCATGTTCCAGGACTCGGGTTGATCTTTGTAATGAACATTATCATAGGCAATAGACAGGATGGCGCCATCATTAAGCAGTGCCAGCATCACGATCATGACTGCTGTGACCGGATAAAAATTAAATACCAGGATCGATAAGGTCATAAATAACAGCACACGCAATGTCTCGGTGATACGATAGATAGCATAGCTGTTCATTCGCTGGAAGATCTTCCGGCTCTCCTTGATTGCATCTATGATCACAGACAAGCCGGGTTTCATCAGCACAATGTCTGCTGCTGCGCGTGCTGCGTCTGTCGCGTCTGAGACTGCGATACCACAATCGGCTTTCTTCAGTGCCGGGGCGTCGTTCACTCCGTCGCCAGTCATACCTACGATGTGTTTTAGTTTTTGAAGGACATCCACAATATGAAATTTATGTTCAGGGAACACCTGGGCGAAACCGTCAGCTTTCTCAATGGACTTACTCACTGCCGTCGTTTCTTTTTTCTTTGCATCACCCAGGCTGCTGGCATCGAGGATATCTGTACCCATGCTTAATTTTTTAGCGGTTTCCCGCGCTATAGCCAGAGCATCACCCGTAACCATCTTGATCTTTACGCCCATCGCAAGTGCGGTCGCTATAGTTGTCTTGGCATCTTTTCTTGGCGGGTCGAACAGGGGCAGTACACCAACAAACTGCCATTTGCCATTGCCTTCGGCCCGAGCTACTCCCAGAGAGCGAAAACCGCGTGCAGCGAATTCATTTACCGCCTTGTCAACAGCAGCCTTTACCTGACCTGCACTGGCAGACAGCTCCAAAATCACCTGCGGTGCACCTTTCGTAACTTTAAATGTTTTTCCGTCGGAAGCTTTTATAGAGGCCTCAGTACGTTTGTGTACCGGGTCGAAAGGTTGAAAATGAATAACTTTATAATCCTTTAATGAATCTTTGTTTTTCAGTCCGCTCAACACGGCAAGATCTATGGTGTCATTATTATCCGAACGTGACGCTAACGCAGCATTAAGGATCACAAAGTCAGCAGTAAAATTATTCACACTGAACGGATCACCCAACGTTAGCTTGTTCTGGGTCAGTGTACCGGTCTTATCGGCACACAGTATGTCTACACCTGCCAACTCTTCGATGGCTACCAACCGACTCACTATAGCTTCTTTTTTAGCCAGAAGTCGTGCCCCTACCGCCATAGTCACTGACAACACCGTCGGCATTGCTACAGGAATTGCAGCAACTGTAAGCACCAGGGCAAACTGCAACGTGGTAAGGATAGGATCACCACGAAAGATAGCGACGGTTATAATGACTGCCACCAGAACCACAGCGAGCATGATCAGGTAATTGCCGATCTTCAGAACGGCGCGCTGAAAGTGACTGACAGTGTGTGCTTCCTGCACCAGTTGTGCCGTTTTACCGAAGTAGGTTCTTGCTCCAGTTGCATATACCATTGCGCCGATTTCACCCTGACGGATAATTGAACCGGAAAATACTGCCTCTCCGGGTTTGCGGGTGGCAGGTAAAGATTCGCCTGTCAGGGCAGATTGATCCACTTCAACAGGGTCACCATCCAGAAGGCGTGCATCAGCCGGGACAATGTCACCAAGGCGTAACCGAATGACATCGCCAGGCACCAACTCGCGCGCCGCCGGGGTCACCCACTTACTATCACGTTTCACACGGGCCTTGACTGCCAGTTTGGCTTTAAGGGCCTCAATAGCATTGCCCGCCTCGCGTTCTTCCCAGAACCCGACCATGGCATTAGCCAGAAGCAGAATGAGGATAATGGCAAAGTCAGGCCAGTGCCTTGCTACAGCGGACAGGATAACAGCCGCCTCGATCATCCATGGAATGGGTCCCCAAAAATAAGTCAGGAATTTCAGGAATGGATTGGTCTTCTTTTCTTCAATCTCATTAGGCCCATATTGGGTAAGTCGTCTCTCAGCTTCAGCCTGAGTGAGGCCTTCCGGCGATGATTCCAATTTTGCCTGTAATTCAGCTATTGGAAGTGTTTTCAGATCGTCTTTTGTATTTGGGTTGGATCCAGGCTTCGATTCGGAAGCCTTTGGTTTGTCAGAATTTGTATTCATAATTGGTATTATTTTTTGCTATTAAGGATATTGACTTATTTTAATATTGATTTGATCTTATAATCTGTGCAAATGTTTATTTTCCCTTAATAACAATTGAAATTATATCACAATTCACTATAATGTAAACTATAAATCAATGGTTTTAATGATTTTCTTTAATGTACTGGCAGAATGTTTAAATAACTCCTGTTCCTCCTCTGACAGCTCAAGTTTAAGGTATTGCTCTACCCCATTTATACTTACTCGAGATGGAATACTTAAACATATATCACTGATGCCATAGTAGTCAGTGATCAGCGTGGAAACAGGCAAAATAGAATTCTCGTTTCGTACAATAGAGCGTGTTATTTTGACCAGTGTCAGCGCGATAGAATAATTGGTGGCGCCTTTTGCCTGTATAATCTGGTATGCTGCATTCTTTACTTTCTCAAATATTCCTGATAATTCTTTTTTAGCAATGCCGGGGTGAACATAGCCAGAACAATACTTTTCGATATCCATACCCCCAATGGTTGCATTACTCCATACAGGAAGCTCACTGTCTCCATGTTCACCGATAATATAAGCATGTATATTACCGGTATCTACCTTATAGTACTCACTTATCATATACTTTAATCTTGCAGTATCAAGTACCGTTCCTGAACCGATTACCTTATTCGAAGGCAAACCAGATATTTTTAAAGTAACATAAGTAAGAATATCCACAGGGTTAGTTACTACCAGAAAAATAGAATTCCCTGCAAATTTTGCAATAGCAGGTATTATGTCTTTAAATAATGCGACATTACTATGTGCCAGATCGATTCTGGTTTGCCCGGGCTTTTGTCTTACACCTGCCGTGATTACAACTATATCTGCATCTATGCAACCTTCAACCCCTGCAGCATAGATTCTTGTGGGATGAGCAAAACTTAAGCCATGGTTTAGATCCATGACTTCACCTTCTGCGAGCAAATCATTTTTGTCAACAAGAACAATTTCTCTGGCTAACCCACTGATCATTAGTGCAAAGGCAAATGTGCTCCCCACGTTTCCAGCACCAATTATTGCAATTTTTGGTTTTAATGATTCCATAATAATATTCTTTTTATTATTTGCTATATATTAGCACAAATGATCTCATTTGCAAAACCATTGTAACAATTTTTTCATCATTAATGATTTAAATATCCATATAAACTTCGACAATCACATAATCAAGTGGTTTATGAGGTATTATTGTTTTTCAGATAATTTTGCTTTTTATTAATCCTTAAAATCAATTTTAGGTTCATTCATCTCGGGTTGTTCCATTTCCAATTACGAATTTCCGGCATATCCACGCCGTGCTTATCAATATACTGCTCATGTTCAATGAGTTTGTCCTGGACAATCTTCATCAGTACGGTGCCGTTTGCACCCAACTGCGGTAGCCGATTTATTACATCCTGCACCAGGTGAAACCTGTCAAGATCGTTTAAAACAGTCATATCGAAGTATGTTGTAATGGTGCCTTCTTCTTTATAGCCCCGAACATGCATATTTTTGTGATTAGTACGACGATACGTCAACCGGTGCACAAGCCAGGGGTAACCATGGAAAGCAAAGACGATCGGCTTATCTTGAGTGAATAAAGCATCAAAATCTGGATCACTTAGACCATGCGGATGCTCTGTATTTGGTTCAAGTTTCATAAGATCGACAACATTGATCACCCGGATTTTCAGATCCGGCAAATGTTCACGAAGGATGGAAACAGCAGCCAGAGTTTCGAGCGTTGGTACATCCCCACAGCAGGCCATCACAACGTCCGGTTCAGAACCCTGATCGCTGCTGGCCCATTTCCAGACTCCAATCCCTCTGGTACAATGTTCAACAGCGGCATCCATGGTCAACCATTGAGGCGCCATGTATTTACCTGCAATAACGACGTTAACATAATGCCGGCTCCTCAGACAATGATCGCATACCGATAGCAAACAATTAGCGTCGGGTGGAAGGTACACTCGTACTATAGAAGCTTTCTTATTTACTACATGATCAATAAAGCCTGGGTCCTGATGGGTAAAACCATTATGTGCCTGCTGCCATACATGAGACGCCAGCAGGTAATTTAGTGATGCGATGTTCTTCCGCCACGGCAATCCTGCACTAACTTTCAGCCACTTAGCGTGCTGATTAAACATCGAATCGACGATATGAATGAACGCCTCGTAACAGTTAAATAACCCGTGCCTTCCTGTAAGAAGATATCCTTCTAGCCAACCTTCACATTGATGCTCGCTCAGCATTTCTATTACCCGGCCGTCGGATGCAAGAAACTCATCGTTTTCTTTTGTCCGGGCTTCCCACTGCCGGTTAGTAGCCTCAAAAACGGCATTCAATCGATTGGAAAGTGTCTCGTCCGGACCAAAAATCCGAAAATTTCGTTGCTTGCGATTAAGTTTAATCACATCCCGCAGGAACTCTCCGAGCACATGTGTGTCGGCGGCCTGAACTGATCCTGGTGATGGAACATTCACTTTATAATTTTGAAAGTCA